>JAIYDP010000428.1 GCA_027487435.1 Verrucomicrobiaceae bacterium
AGATCAGAAATCGATCCGCGAAAGTCAGGGTGCGTCTTGGTCAACGAAGCAAAATGCGCGAGTTCGGCGAGTTGTGCATCGCTGAGGGCACCTGGAGCCGCACGCAACATCGGGGCAAGGTGAAGCTGGTAGTAATCCGCTGGCAACGTCGCCGCGCTACCAGTATGGATCGTGGCGTAAGTGCCATGTGGGTTGATCGAAAAATCATAGACCACCGGTTCCATGGCAAAGGGTAGCGCATTGCGCAGCATGGCTTTGGTTTCCCCCATGATGGCTTTCATCCGCGCTTGTGCCTCGGCTTTTCGCGATGGCTCAAAAATGAATCCCATGCCGCCGCCGGACATACCGCCGAGCATCCAGAAGCCCCAGAAATCGTCGCCAAACTCTGCTTTCGCCCGAGCGATAAGCGTCTCGGTGTAAAGATTTGTCGCCCATGGAATGATGGCCTGGAGAGGACCGCGGAAGTTTTCGGTCGTCAGCTTGCCAAGAGTGCGGATGTCCGCCACTTTTAATGCGCCGAGAATTTTATCCAGCAAACTCAAGGCTTCCTTGCGGCCATTCCACTCTGCTGTGGCGCGAGTGAGGTATTTTTCGGTCACCATTTCAAGAATCGGCCCGACGTTTTGTGCCATGCCGCCGTGGACGAGCACCAAGGAGGCTTGCAGTGCCTCGCGTGCCTTTTCTGGGATTTCGTCATTGCCAAAAACATGATGCTTGGGCATCAAGCGGCCACGAGATATGCCGTGTTCGGGATCTCCTTCGTTCGCAAAAGTTCCTTCGATGAGCTTGATGCCCGGCCATACCCCACCGGAGTCTTGCCAACCGCCGCCGGATCCGCCGATCCATTCGCCCAAAATCGCACGCGCCAGCACGAGGCGTCGCTCATGTTCCGCAAGCTCGCCTGTGAGATTACTGGCTTGACCCGTGGCTCTCATGCAAACCGAAATCAATGCTGCGAGTAGATTGGTGGACACGGCAAGGCGCGAGCCTTTCGGAATGTGATTGACCGATGATACCAACTCGAGCCCCTTTCCAGGACCTAACAACATCGCGAGAATGTCCGCCAATGGCATGCCTGAACCCTCGATGCCCGGTGGGATCAATCCAGATGAAATGACCGCCGCCTTGAGTAGTCCGAGGTAGTCTTTGGCAAAATCAAACACATCCGCCAGCGCATGAATTTCTGCCGAGGCCTTCAAGTCGATGCTAGTGAGGCGAAGCACCGGGCGATCAATCACCCGCAAGTAAGCGGAAACCGGTGGGGCAGGTTGTTTTTCCGAGCCATGAATCGCTAGGTCGATGGATACATTGATGACCTTGGCACCTTGGGGAAAATCCATGCCTAAGAAAAAGATGTCCGACCATGCCGAATGCGTGAGATCCATCCGCACCGGCGTGCGCTCTAACAAAATTGGATAGGTGTGACCATCATGCGCCAGCAACTCGGGACGGATGCGCAGCGGATGCTCGGCGGGATGCCCCATGCGGAACATCCATTGATTGCCTCGCACGGTGCGAACGGACTTGCGCACTTGGTCGGCGAGGGTCTGGAAAGCCAACTGATGGTAGGCTGTCGCTAGCGCCGAGGAAATGGCATCGCCAGAACCTTGTTGGTTTTGATCGGCTAAAAATGCATCGATGGCTTCAGCAAAGCGGCGCGCCAGCAAGTGCTTGTAGCCAGCAAACGAAATCGCCCCCTCATTGCCACCAGGCAAAGAAAGCAAATGATAGCGATGAATCGCATGGAGGAAAAACAAGGCCCGCACGCGGTGGTAGAGATTGTCGCTACCCCGGCGAAATTCATCCAGTTTGCTCGCCTCTGCCAGCAATTGCTCACGAGTCAGACCGTGACAGGCATCCGCGAGCGAGCGATCCCGCAAGGCTGGGTCTTCAGAAGTAATGATTTCCGTGAACATAAATTATCGATGGGTTGCCATGAGTTCGACGAGAGTCGTGAGAATTTCATCACGTTGTGGGCCGGCAAGTGCCATCGCCAACTGCGCGCGCAACAATCCATAAGGCTCACCGATGTTGTAGCGTTGTCCTTCGATCTCCATCGCCAAATGGCGTTCGGTTTTCGCGGCAAGAGCTAAAGAAGCAGTCAAAGGTAAAATGTTTTCCGCGCTCTTCATCGCTTCCGCCAGCAAACGCATGGTCAGAGGCGTCAGCACGTGCATGCCGAAGAAGCAGAGGTAATGCCCTTGACGTAGCCCCGGGGTGATCAGTTCTTGCTCCGCCACGGTGGGCGTAGGTTTTTCGAGCATCTGCTCCACAACGTAGAGTTTTTTACTACCGGGAATGTGCTTGCCGCTCACCGCACCGTAGTAGGCGAGTTTGCCTTCGCGTGTGGCCTGCACTGCCGAAACCGCGCACTGCTCGACGCTGGCGACTTCCAGCAACTGTCGCACGCAAGAGACCGGATTGTTACTCAAATACAGATGATCGCCGACGAGCAGCAAAAAGGGATCTTGTTCCGTAAAAGCCGCAGCACAGAGCACCGCATGTCCATACCCCTTTGGTTCTTCTTGCTCGATGAAAGTGATTTGTCCTACATGCGCTCCGGCAGCAGAACGAAACGCCTCCGTTTGCCCAGGTGCTATGACCAAGGCGACACTGCGTATTCCGGCAGAGAAGACCTCCTCCAAAATCAGCTCGATCGCTGTTTTGCTCTCTCCCGTGGCGCTAACAATCGTTTGTAGCGGCAAATGCTTCTGATCGCGACCTGCTGCGGTGATAACCGCTTTCTGTATTTTCATAAGTTTCTAGGATGTGAAGTGACGTTAATGCAATACACCGAACCAACCAAATCACTCATTCTTCAAGAACAAATCATTTGTCTTTGTAAGCCGTCGGGCATGACTTTGACCAAATCCCCACAACAGTGCAAGCCCTCGTTTTCAGCAATTTCGTTGAAACATACCTTGCATGTCACATCGTTGGCTGCGTGCTGGGACACCAACTTGACAGTTGTCAGAGCAAGCCAATCCGCCTAACATCATTGCGTGAGCCATCCAGCATTACGACGTTATTATTCATTGCTAGGGCAAGTGCGCCGCATCTTTGGTGCTGGCATCTTGGCTGGGCTGGTCTATGGTGCGGCCAGTGGACTCGGCTTGCCGATGATCTCGAAATTCGTTTTTCCAATCCTCTTTCAAGACCAAGCAAAAATCGCGCAACTTCCGCCATGGATTAAAGAATTTCATCAACAATTCTTCGGCGGCGATTTGCAATCATTGACATTTTGCGTCTGCCTTTTCATTCCTGCCATTTTCCTTCTGCGTGGTCTCTCGGGGTTTCTCAATACGTATTTGATCAACAAAAGTGGCTATCTCGTACTGGAAAAAATCCGCACCTTGGCCTTCGAGAAGCTGCAGCGACTTCCCATGAGTTACTATCATGGCAACAAATCCGGCGATCTCCTTTCCCGACTTACCTATGATGCGGAAGTCATCCGCACCGCAATCGCCCAAGGCAGTAATGACCTGATCAAACAGCCCGCGACCCTGCTTTTCGCACTAACCTTTCTTGTCCATGAATCGATCAAGAATGCCAGCATGGCCACCGCTTTAATCGGCATGCTATCCATACCTCTGTGCGTGCTGCCAATTTCACGAGCCGGGAAACGCATCGGCAAGCGCACCAAAGAGGTGCAGAGCCAGATGGGCGAAACGTCATCCATCATCAACGAAACGCTCCAATCGCCTCTCGAAATTCGCGTCTATCAACTCGAAAAACGTCAGCAAGATTCCTACGCTCAACAAATCTGCGCCACTCTACGCAATTTGCTCAAGGTCGTTAAATACAAAGCAATCATTTCACCTTCCATCGAGGTTGTCGCATCGGCAGGATTTGCCATCGCTCTGTATCTCGGGGTGCAACGCGGCATGAGGCTTGATGATTTCCTCGCTGTCGGCATGGCGCTGTTTATGGCATACGAGCCAATCAAGAAACTCGGCGCCGTGAATGCCTTACTACGACAAGGTGGTGCCGCGGCTGAGCGCTTGGAACACATCCTCAATGCCGAAGAAACCGTAACTGAGCCCAAGCCGGAAGAAATTCGAGCCCAAGGCAAACTGATGGGTGCTCTTTCCTACCACGATGTGCATTTCTCCTATGTTGATGAATCCGTTTTGCGTGGGATCAACTTGAACATCGAAGCTGGCGAAATGGTCGCGCTCATAGGCGCCAGTGGCTCAGGAAAAACCACTCTCGTCAACATGCTCCCGCGCTTGTTTGACCCAACGAGCGGTAGCGTCGCTGTGGACGGCATTGATTTGCGACATTGGTCACTGACCGCTCTCCGATCACAAATCGCGGTCGTGCCGCAAATGCCCGTGCTCTTTCAAGCATCCATTTACGAAAACATCCGCATCGGCAAGGCTCAGGCCACGGAAGAGGAAATCCATGATGCCGCAAGAAAAGCCCAAGCTCACGACTTCATCATGCGCCTGCCACAGGGCTACCACACCACCGTCGGTGAACGCGGATCCAGCCTCTCGGGTGGACAACGGCAACGCATCGCCATGGCCCGCGCCTTCCTCAAGGACTCGCCCATTCTCATTCTGGATGAAGCCACTAGCGCGCTCGATGCCGAGAGCGAAGCCGCCGTTGCCGAGAGCCTCACGGAGCTGTGTCGCAATCGCACAACCCTACTCATCGCTCATCGATTTTCCACCATCCGCATGGCGAAACGCATCGTATTGATCGAACGCGGGCTCGTCGTTGCCGATGGCTCCTACGAGGACTTACAGCAAAACAATCCTCAGTTCCGTAAGCTGCTAGAAGCCGCAGGTGAAATCCATTTTTCCTAACGGGACATCTCTAACAGCTCATCAGCCAACAGCTTTATTAGCAGCCGGGCTCTACATCCATCACCAAAGCTCTCGCCCAGCGATCTTTGTTCTCTGCGATAAACACCAAATGCATAGGATCGACCTGATAGGCATCTTGCGTTTCCACTGAGGCAAAGGTCATCGACAAGGAATAATCCCATGTATCGTCGATCACAGGTCTTGGCATCACCGCCGCTGGGCGACCCCACAAACCGCGTTCGACGCCATCAATGCGCAAAAGCGAGCGCAATCCCTCTTCAAATGCAGCGCGATTTTCCGCAGTCTTCTGTTCTTCCTTGAGCCAAAAATAGACATGATGTTCCATGGCGGAAATCGTGGAGTAGCCCCAAGCCCCCTGTCGAGTCATTTCCTAGGAAAAATCGTCTGCCGCCTATTTCACCGAAGTCTCGCATCGATGACTTCCTTAACCTTGAGGTCAAAGGCATCGGATTTTCCTTCCTTGGTAAGCTTCTGTTTTTCGGCTTCGATATGAGAAGTCCGCTCACGAAGCAAGTTACCGATGTGAACATTGAGCTGCGTGCGCGTTTCCTGTTGCTTCTTGATATGCTCGATGCGTTGCCCTTCGGAGAGGGTTTTGAGTTCGGCAGGAAGCTCTTCGGGCTTGAGGGTTTCCACCTTAATCTTGCCCTCGGCGATATCCGTCAGCAGATCCCCTTGGCCTTGCACAGCTCGTCCGCCAGTATGCAAATTGTAGCACGCGCGCTCGGTAACGGTTTGCGCCGTGGCATTGGCTGCAACATGATTTTTCTGCCAAACTTGTTGTTGCTGCTGTTGATCGCCCCAAGCCATCGAGGTTTTCGCTAATTCCGCAGAAAGTCGGGCAATTTCTTGATCTTGCGGTGCCACGATGGCGACCATTCCGCCGCTCTGTGGAAGCGGAATGTAGGAACCTCCACCGAGCTTGGCGATTTCGTTCCATATCGGCTTGGTTTCCGCATGATTGCCACACTGAACGGTATGGATGACAATGCCATTTTTCGCAGCGCGTTTGCAGGTTTTCTGATATTTGACATCGTCTTGGTAATCCATGTGCGGTGGGCAATCGCCAACGAGAAATATGATGCGCTTGGTGTTTTTATCCTGTGACCACTGCATGCGTGTGACTGCTTCATGCAGACCTTGATTCACGCTTTCGGGAGTATCTCCTCCCCCATCCGCTTTGATCTCCTTGAGATTGGCAAATACCGCGTCCATGTCATCGGTGAGAGTGTGCAGACGAGTCACATACGCATCGCCGCGATCTCGGTAAGCCAGCAATCCCATGCGCACTTGAGGATTCGATTCACGGAGGATGATGCCATTGGCAATCGACCAGATTTTTTCCTTGGCTCCCTCGATCAGGCCAGACATGGAACCGGTGGAGTCGATAACAAATGCCACCTCCACCACGGGACGCGGCGGAGTGGGTTCTTTGGCGGATAATGGGGAGAATAAAGCGCAGGCGCCGAGGAGCAGTAAGGATGTCGTTTTCATAGATGAGATGAGTGTTGAATTGCGGCATGAAAGATCGCTTCACATCATGCAAAATGATCCCATGCGCATGAGCAAGATACCACTGACTCACGACAGATTTTGTAAAGGCTCAGTAAATTCTCTGCTAGTCGGCTTGTTGGCAACTCATGACCTTACTTGTCAGAAGATTCGCCATTCTCCAGATTTGCTCGTTGCAGTTTCGCTTCTTTGCGGCAACATCATGCCGTGCTTTTTAGAAATCGCAATCAGTGCTACCTATGGCTGACCGGAGTGCTCGTTTGTACGACGGGAGGATGGTTTTTTGGCGCTACACTCAAGGCTCCGCGCTCGACCAAAATCACGCAAAATAACCTTCCCCGTTCCTCCACGCACCCTCGTACAATTCAAGAAAAAGATTTCGCCGCCGGATCGCCACAAAGGTTGTGGATCGACCGAATAAAAGCAGCAAAAGCAGGTGATTTTCCCAAGCTATTGGCTGAATGGGAAGAGCTATTTCCCTCTGATGATCGCTACGATGACTGCGCGCCCGAAGCAAAAGCTGCCTTGCGCTGGGCGTATGGAAGGTGGCTCATGACCGACCCCGATGGCTTTATTCAAGCTGTCATAAAAAATGAACTTTATTCTCATGAGCATGCTGCCGAAGCCATGGTCGAGCTGATGCCACAAGCCGCAGTAGACTTACTCTCGCAAACAGGCGCACAAAAGCCTGATCCTTATTTCCTTGCGTCTATCGCGAAAGCACTCGCCGAGCAGCACCCCTTACTCTATTTGCAATGGAATCCCAAAGCGACCATCGAAATGGCGGACCATCGCTCGACTTCGAAGGACTGGATCACCGCCATCAAAGCACTCTCCAAAACCAACGCCTTCGCAGCAGGAAGGGCTTGTCTGCGCTGGGAAGAGTATGATGATTCCCGTGGCATTTACGAGGCACTAAAAGCCGTTGTAACATGCTGGAAGACGAGTGATCCTCCCATCGCCGACTGGGTCAATGGCATCGCGGATACGACAATGCGCAATCTCGCCAAGCATGCTTGGTTGTCCACCATGGCCGAGCATGATCCGCATGCCGCACTGAAGGCATTCAGAACAGCGAAACTTTATCACGAATTTGACCTGGATGAATCGGCATCGAGCGCTATCGTCACCCATCTGGCCAGAAAGGACCCTCAAGCCGCGCTCAAGCTGCTCAAAGAGTCCGAGGAATTCTTTGAGAAACTCATAGCCGAATCCGATGACCCATCTGGCGAATCGAATGATTTAAGTGACCCATTTGGTGAATCAAACGTCACACGCGATCCATTTGCTGAATCGCCAGCAGAGGAAGAACCCACCGTGGAGGAGCCAGCAGAGCCGCCCGTTCCCTTCAGCGATCTTCTTGTCAACACCTTCGATGGCGATAGCGCCATGAAGAGCTACATTCTCGCTGCCTTGGCGGAAAAACTTCCTCGTGATCCAGAAGGACTCATCACGGGGATACGCGCGCTGACCGCAGGAGTCGCCGCCGATGCCGCGTGGAAACGCAACATCGAAGCTGAGATGATTTCTCAAGCATGCCAGCACTGGTCCGTGCAGGATTGTGTCAAAACATCGGCAATATGGTCCACCGATTCGCCTACCAAAGAAGACCATGATGTTTTAGAAAAACTCGTGACTCATGCGGCAAGCGATGATCCAGAAAGCGCTCTGGCTCAAATGTCGCAATTCCCCGAGCAAATTCGTTCCACTCTGTTGAATCAAGCCATCTTGCAGATCCCCGCAACGGAAACAAACCGCCGCACCGAACTCCTGCGGCAACTTCCCGCAGAGCAATGGGATGCGTCGATAGGAAACTCTCTTGGTTATCAAGCCCATGAATACGCATCATTGGTTGCTGAAATGAACTTGCATCAAACCAATGATGCCTTGGGCGGATTCACCGACAGATGGGGCCGAACACATCCCGAAGCTGCTGCCGCTTGGCTGACTACTTTGCAAAATCCCGATGCCGCCACGAAAGCTACGGCATCACTGGCAGAAAGTTGGCTGAGCTATGATCCTGATGCCGCCAGTGCTTGGGTGGACTCCTTACCCCATGGCACCGTGCGCGATACGGCGAGCAAAACCAGAGAGAATTTCTTTAGCAAATAACCCATTTCATGAAACGCATTTCCCTCATCGCCATTCCGCTACTCTTCTTTCTTCTTGCCGCGCTTCTTGCGTATTTTCATACACCATCGCAGCGTCCGCTGGCAGCAGAAGAGGAAATTCTGGATCGCAGCTCGCGAAGACAGCAGCCTTCAATCACCGCCGCTATCGACATGACAAGCGTCCTCGGGCGCATGGAAAGCCGCATGTACGCTCAATATCCCGCACCGCCGCGAGAAACGTATTCTGCCGAGAAAATGGAGGGTCTTATACGATCTGCAAAAAGGTCTCAGCAATGTCCAGGAGGCGGTTTCGGAGAGATGGAGTATGCTATCAAATGGGCCGAAAGTGCGCCAGAGGAAATGTTTGCTGGGCTCATCCACCAGAATCATGACGCGCTTTTTCAAGCACATATCTTATTTGAAAGATGGGGCAAAGTGGCAAACAGCACCGCTCTCGACGCGGCTTTTCGCCTTCCCGATGCTCAACTTCGCGCACAAGCCTTATTCACCACATTGGAAATTCTCTACCAAACCCAGCCAGAACGTGCCAAGAGCATTTTGTTAGAAAATGCAGAATTGTTCACGCCTGCGATGGCCGCTTCGCTATATTATGAATACGGATCAGAAAACACATCATGGGAGCTATTGCAGGCACTTCCCGAGGGAACGCAAAAAACCCATTTGCAAGCGAAACTTCTCAGCGGCTCTGGGGAAGATGGGGCAAATCTATGGAACCAAGCATCCGCTGCACAGCGTAAGGATTGGGTAGCTGCGGGATTTAGACTCTTCTTTGGAGACGTGAAAGCTTACTCCGGCTTGGAGGAATTGCGGCGAAACAGGGCCGAGGAAACGGGAAACCCCGATGATGCCGAATCCTTCATCTCAGATCACGGCGCAGCGTGGGCCGAAACGGATCTTGTCGCAGCCGTGAACTGGACGCAAACCCATCTAAAAGGTGAGAGAAAAGTCGAAGCGGTAAAAAAACTTTTTTTTGAAAATGTCCAAAAAAACTACGACAAAACCCTTAGCGTTTGGCAACAGATGCCAGAGAGCTATCTGAAAAAAGAAATCGCCAAAGACATCTTGCGAGCCTTGCCGGAAGATCGAAAGGCCGAAGCGACAATCCTGCTACACCAAGAATAATCCTAGCACTCCTAAGTGTAGAGCAAGCCGTTCTCTGTCAATCGCTCTGATCCAAGACGTTTTGCAAAAGACTCGATCTTCATCCAAAGATGACACCTCAGTAAGAAGTTGGCAAAAAAAGCAGACCGTTGCTGCTGATTTCGAGTTTACTCGTCAGCCTGCTTGATTTGATCATACAAACGCGACAACTCAGGCAGCTCTAAACCAAGCCCCATCCCCCGCCGCAACGCTTCGCCCCAAATCGATTCCACTTCGATCGCGCGCCCCAATTGCCAGTCGATCAGGCTCGATGGCAGATAAGCCCCCATGCCACGTGTCCGCTCGATATGCCAATCGATCAATGCTTCGTCTAACGAAAATCCACGCGCCATCGCAATGCTTCTCACCTCCTTCATTAAGCTGCGAATGCGCTCTACGATCGATGCCTCAGCCAGCAATGCTTCCGTCGATTTTCCACCCTCAGCAATGGCAAGACCATTGAACGGAATATTCCATAACAACTTCTTCCATATCACCTCTTCCATGGATGACTCGATCACCACGTCCACCTTCGATGATGCGTACATCTCCCGCACCCGCTCTACGCGTTCGGACTGACGAGGAACAAACTCCGCTAACACCACTCGCCCTCCTGCGCTGTGATGAATTCGCGCAGGAGCCGTGCGATTCACCCCGATAAAACATAAGCCCGCCATCACCCGTTCCGCGCCAGTTACTGCGGCGATACTCTCACAATTTCCCAGACCATTCTGCAAAGTTAGCACCACCGTCTGCGGGTGTAGCAGTGGCGGCAAGACCGTTTCCAAGAACCCATTGCTCGTCGTCTTCCACGCCACAATCACCAAATCCACAACTCCTATGTCCTCCGGATCTTCCGCAACTTGTGGATTCGGCAGAAAAAAATCCCCATGCACACTTTCCGCCGCGATGCCTCGACTTCGCGCCGCATCAGCATCCCCTCGCATCAAAAACGTCACGTCATTTCCATGCTCCGCAAGTCTTCCTCCAAAATACATCCCCAGCGCACCAGAGCCAACCATCGCTATGCGCTCAAAGCCAGCTTGTCCTGCGATGCTCATAAGCCACGATGCTCCGCAGCCAATTGTTTCGCCATCGCCACCGTGTTGCGATGGATTTTCGCCGTAAATTCCGCCTGCCGATTGCAGCCACCGCCATAAAGCACCGCCACCGGAATACGATTGCGGATAAACGCCTTCAGCAGCACCTCATCGCGGCGTTGCAGATCCTTGGCTGTCAGCATCATCTGCCCATAGCGATCATTATGATGATTGTCAGCCCCAGCAATCCAAATCACCAGATCCGGCGCAAACGTATCCAACGCAGCGGCCAACGTCGAAAACAACTGCCGCAAGTACATTTCCCCTTCCACGTATCTCACCGTTTCCACATCCATACTACCCGCCACACCAGGACGTGCTCCGCTAGGAGCCACGTGAATCGAATAGGTGAAAACCCTCGGATCCCCAGCCAGTAACGCGTGCGTGCCATCGCCCTGATGCGCATCCGTATCCACCACCATCACCCGCAGCCCTGGCCGCCAAAGTTGCAGATCGCGAATCGCCACCGCCACATCATTAAAAACACTCCCGCCACTGCCATACTCGCTAAACGCATGATGCTTGCCGCCAGCTAAACAAATTGCCACCCCCTCTTCCAACGCCGCACGGCACGCCATTCTCGTCGCCTCCACTTCCGAAGCGCTTCGCGTATAAAGTTCTGGAGTGATCGGCAACCCCAAGCGCAATGCCTCCTTGCGATCCAACGAGCACGAATACACCCGCTCCACATAGGCCGCATCGTGCACACTACGAATCAAATGATCCGGCGCTTGGCCTACCTCCACGATTTCCTCAGGACGCAAAACTCCTTCCACCAGCAACATTTCCTTAGAAAGTCGGAACTTATCCATCGGATACGGATGATCACGAGGAAGCTCAATTTCAAAACGATGGGAATAAAAACAGCGCACCTTGCGCTGATCCAATCAGACTTTCCCGCCCACGTGAAGCAGGAATTTTCCCGATATCCAACAGAATGGAGAAAAATCCTCTCGCCGCCCTCGCGCCCTTCGCGTCTTTGCGGTGAAAATCCCCAACTCACACCCCTCACCTCGATGGATTTTCCCACCACTGATTCTCCGATCTAAGCATCCCCAGATGCTCTTTCGATATCCCAAACCCCTCATAAATCCGAAAAAATACAACTTTTTGTTCAGTCGAACATCTTTATTCTCGACATTTCCCAAAAAAAGCTCAAATTCTTCCCCGTCAACCACACCTCACTACCATGGCAGCCAAAACCAACAGCACAGAATCCGCAGCAGACAAATTATCCGAAGCCCGCAAACGCAACCTCGATGCCGCACTCTCTCAAATCCAAAAAGAATTCGGTGAATCCGCCATCATGCGCATGGGCGACGATGCCCGCATCGATGTCGATGTCATTCCCACAGGCAACCTCCTCATTGACCGCGCCCTCGGCGTAGGCGGCTTCCCACGCGGACGTATCGTCGAAATCTTCGGCCCAGAATCCTCGGGAAAAACCACACTGACGCTGACCGTCATTGCCCAAGCGCAAAAACGTGGCGGCCTCGCAGCCTTCATCGACGTCGAGCACGCGCTCGATCCCCAATACGCACGCAAACTGGGTGTGAATCTCGA
Organism: Verrucomicrobiaceae bacterium; assembly: GCA_027487435.1. GTDB lineage: Bacteria > Verrucomicrobiota > Verrucomicrobiia > Verrucomicrobiales > Akkermansiaceae > UBA956. The sequence goes on from JAIYDP010000428.1 coordinate 12,280, forward strand.
TGACCTTCTCGTTTCTCAACCGTCCTCCGGCGAAGAAGCTCTACAAATCTGTGAAGCACTCGTCCGCTCCAATGCCATCGACGTTGTCATTCTGGACTCCGTCGCCGCACTCGTCACCAAGCAAGAACTCGACGGCGAAATCGGCGATTCCACCGTCGGCGCTCAAGCCCGCCTGATGAGTGCTGCCATGCGCAAACTCACCAGCTTCATCTCAAAAGCACGCACCGTGTGCATCTTCACCAACCAAATCCGTGAAAAAATCGGCGTCATGTTTGGCAATCCCGAAACCACACCCGGTGGCCGCGCTTTAAAATTCTTCTCCTCCGTGCGTCTCGACATTCGCCGCATCAGCCAAATCAAATCATCGGACGGCACCGTCACTGGCAGCCGCACCAAAGTGAAATGCGTCAAAAACAAGTGCGCCCCACCCTTTGCCGAAGCGGAGTTCGACATCATGTTCAACGAAGGAATTTCCTCCACAGGTTCCCTGCTTGACCTTGCCCTAGAAATGGAAATCGTGCAAAAGCGCGGCAGTTGGTTCAGCTACAACGGCACCCAAATGGCGCAAGGACGCGATGCCGCCAAAGAACTCCTCAAAAACGATCCTGCCCTCTACGCCGACATCGAAGCCGTCGTGCTAGCCAAGCTCAACGAAGGAAAAAGCAAATAACTGACATCCGACTCCCCCTACCCACTTCTTACTACCCCACCAAAAAACTTCCCTCCCCCCATCTGACATCAAAATTCAGCAAACAATCTCAATGCAGTATGCCGGCATGGTTGAATCCTTCGGGTCGAGCCTTCAAACAGCAGGTAGTTTGTATAAGTAAAGCAGAAAGGCAGGAAAAAGAACCGTAGCAGATCTACTCCTGCTTTCCAGCCTTCCTCATTTAATTTTTTTTGAATAACCACATCATTCTAGCAAAAATGACAGTAGCATCTTCTTGTGTGCATCTTCTTGTGCCAAAGGAGCAACGCATACCAGCGTAACTATTTCATTCCCACAGAAATCATAGCATAAGAGCATGTTCTTGCTCCAACAGAACAACGCATATCAGCGAAGGGCTAGACCCAAAAACGGGTAGCTGCCCTGGTTCACGTTGAGACCAAACCACGCGTTCTGAAGGAACGCTGCATAAGAGAAATGAGGATGCACGAGGCCTTCCATAAGAAGCCCATCCCCGTGCTTGCGAGCCACCCTCATGCATCACCCCTTCAAATCCCGCATACTCCACAGCAGCCCTCGCGCCGCCTGCGCATCACCCTTCATCGCACGCGCTCCATCCTTTCTCTTCGCGGAAAAACGTTCTCGCGCCGACGAAAAGACCTCGTTCACAAACATCTTGCTCCCGATCACAGCCCCTGCTGTGAAATATCTTACTCGACACGCCAACATCTCCGCCATTTTCAACTCAGGCAGCACGGTATCATTCACATCACTCGCTCTACCCACTTCCGCAGTAGCATTCTTCGCCGCTGCTAAATCCCCCGCTTCCACTTTATTCAGTGATTTTTTCACCTTTGCCTCGTGTCGTTTCTCCTTCGCTGCCTGCACCATTTCACCCGCTCGCCCCGCCTTCCGCTCCAACGCCAATCCTAACATTTTCCTATACACCTTCGCCGCTTCTTTCCATTTCTCCGCATCAAATCCCGCACCCTTATGCCCCATGATCGCCCGCACCAAGCCCTCGCGTGCCTTCTTCCCGTTGCCCTTTGCTCCGCCGCCTACAGCCTCGCCATAGCTGCTCCAGCGATACTCCGCCGGATCTTTCACCATTCCCGCGCGGACGGGATTGAGGTCAATATACGCCGCCATCATCCGCGACGCGTCGCCACTTTCCACGATCACGCTCTTAAACCTCTCCTCCCACAGTGTACCCGTGCGCTTATGCTCACGATTGAACCAACGCGTCATCCGCTGCATCAAAGTTCGCATAAACTCGCTCAAATCATGCATGCGATAGGTAAAACGTGACCGAATCGCCTCCGCAAACGCTTCACTACCTATCTTCCGCGCATCTTTCAACTGCTTCGCCACTTCCCTCACAAACCCTTGCGTATAAAGCCCGCCCAAGCGCTTCAACAGCTCTTCATCAGAAATCCCCTCCGCAGGCATCGGTGGCACCTCCAGTAACAAGTGAACGTGATTCGACATAATGCAATACGACAAAACACGACAGCCGCTAAAATTTTCCATCATACGCATGATCATACGAAACTGTTCACGCTCCGTGTCGCCAAACGCAAATCTTCGCTCGACCACGCGAGAAACACAGTGGTAAACAACTGGCTTTTCTTGTGAATCCTTATGTGGAGCCAAAAATCTCTTACTCATCGCGCCCCCACTCTACCACGCCAAACCCGCTTGTCTACAGCTTTCTCTATAATTTCTGCGGGAATTCTTATGTTACTCATCGCGCCCCCACTCTACCACGCCAAACCCGCTTGTCTACAGCTTTCTCTATAATTTCTGCGGGAATTCTTATGGGAATTTTATGGGAAGTTTTATGGGAATTTTTATGGCGTATGAAAGGGCGGCTAGGCAAAGCCTCCGGGTTGACGGCCACCGCGCACAAAATCGCAAGTATTATGTACAGCATGATTGCTAGTGGCCAACCCTACCAAGAAGAAATCGCCTTCAAACCCAACCTAGCCACAGAGAAAAAGCAGCAAAAACAACTCATAAAACTCGCCCAAAAATTCGGCTACCAACTCACTCCAACCCTTGATGTAGCAACAAGTTAGTCAAGAGGACTAGTCAAGTGGACCCCTGAGACGGCCAAGAAGTTTCCGGCGGCAATCAATGCGATCCCTCCAGCGGCTACCTCTGCCTCGAAAGCGAAGGCTCACCGATCCAATTCCGCAAACTCCGCATCCGCGAACTGCCCTAATGGACTCGGCCAAATTTATGTCGTCGAAAATAGATGCGAAGCGCCCTGGACTGCTACCAGCCTGCTGTAGCTTTCGGTTTTGTAGCATACTGCTGACCGGACGGCATTGGCAAGGGAAAAGCACGATGAAACCTCAGCATACCCCGCTCGCAGCAGGTGCATGGCGGAAAGTGGCATCAGGCAGCCACAGTCCAAAGGCTTCTTCGTCAATCTCGCTCATAAGCGCGATTATGTTTGGCTGAGTCCCTAAGTTATCTTGCGTGTTATCGACGTTTACGAACGAGTAGACCGAGCGCGCAGGAGAAGCCAAGTAGTCCAAAAGTGCCTGGCTCTGGCACCAGATTGACACTACCACCAGACCAATCGTTTTGTAAATTGATCCCAAATGCAGTATTATCAATAAAATTCCCGATGGTTGGGGATCCACTACCGGTAGTCACAGAACCATACGCAAAACGATATGTTTGGTTCATGATTGCATGAAAGACATCATCTCCCGCATACGCTCTAAAACCATTGTATTCTCCCGGGTTGTTGACGTTGTCAGAAGTGAATGTATGAGAGTATGCTATCGCATCATCTCCACCTGTTGTGTAATTGCCAAATCCAACAGCATTGTTGTATGTGGAGTTGTAAACGCCGTTTACTCCTAAATTCAGAATCGATAATCGTACCGTATCTGAACCGCCGCGACCGCGATGTAAGAAAAAGAAATCAACCCACCCGGACTGTGTGAATGTAACGTCTTGGTATAGCGCACCTGTGCTTTCGGCATTGATTTCAGCAAACTGACTACCACCATTGAAGAATCCAGAAACATTATCATTCCCATTCGCGGCGACGACACCACTAAAACCGCTTTGCCATAACTCGATCGTTCCTAGTGACGATGTTGTATTCCAACCTGGCACATGACTTTGGGGAATGAATGCGTAATCAGGACTGACGCCTCCTATTGGAGGATAGGACTGAAGTGGATTCGTTGTATCTTGAAATCTACCGTTTAACAGCAACTGCAATGATTGCGCCTTCGCTGTAGTCAAGTTACAGACACTAAGAGTTGCGAAGGTTGCTAAAAATGGAACTTTGTTCATGATTTTTCTAATGATCGTTTGCTGAGCGAATTGGTAATGACTTGTGAAAGTAGTGTCAACTTTTTTAAAAAATATTTCACCGTCTAACTGTGGGGAAACCGAACGGCACAGTCATCCACGTAAATGATGAAGTGCTTCTGCTAGAAAAAGTCCTTCTCTGAGAGCATTCATGATCACATCCGTTTGACTCAAACAAAAATTCCAGGCAGCTATGAAACTCCGCATCATCAAATCATAAAACATATCAAGACTCAGATCCTTCACTTCTTAAATTTTCAAAGCAAACGCAACGGCATGAGTAAAGTAATTTCAAGATTTTTAAAATTTTACAAAAGAGAAAGAGCTATGATGCCCCTTCCCTTTTGTTGGGTGAGATGCTACTTGAGTGCTTCCTCGTCCAAAATTCGACATCCATGAAGCACCTATCGACCAACGAAAGATATACCATCCAAAACATGCGAGAGCAAGGCAATAGTCTCGGCACTATTAGCGAAGTGATTGGACGCCACAAGTCCACCATTTCCCGTGAACTCAGACGTAATTGTTTGAACGATGGCAGCTACTCTGCATGCTTCGGTGAGAAATACGCCAAGGAAAGAATCGCAGAGAAACCTCGGCGTAACGCACTCACTCCTGATGTGATTGCCGTCTTAGAGCGTGATCTCAAAATCGAATTTAGCCCCGAACAAATTGTGGGCAGAGAAGCTCTTCTCGGTAATCATAAAATGCCTAGCATTGCCACAATATACCGCTACATTTGGGCAGAAAGGAAAGGTGGGAGCCGCCTCTTCGAGTTCTTGCGAAATCGCGGCAAAAGACGTAAACCACACGGACAAGGCAAAACCAGAGGGGGTAGCATACCCAACCGCACCGACATCAGTGAGCGACCACCAGAAGTAGAGTCACGCAAGCGATTTGGTGATTTCGAACGCGATCTCATCATTGGGGCGGAGCAATCTGGAGCGATCGTCACGGTTAATGACCGAGCTACGGGCCTGTTAGTCAAGCTGACCCCCTGGCCTTGCCCCCTGAGATGCCTTGCACGGCAAATGATGGCAGCGAATGGCGGCGTTATACTTCGGATTTCGGGATAATTCACCTTAAGCACCCGTTGGGGCAAAGAAATACCAACCAAAGCGCCTTAACTTGACGCTTAAGCCCCCGCCCCCAACACACCGCCCATGCAGGCTGATGCTTTTATCGACGACGACGTAGCAAGCCAAAGATGCTGAGCGCGGTGATGATCATGGTGCTTGGCTCAGGCACACCCTGAATTTCGAGCGACCAGCTATCCACTGTCATCTGTCCTCCGCTGGAAACGTCGGCCACAAATAGAGTCCATTCGCCATTCGCATCGAGGCCATTAAAGGAGGAAAGAAAGGCCGTTCGCGGTGATGTATCCAAAGCAAAGTCTGGATCTACCTCGCGGGCATCGGGTTGATAGGAACCAAAGGCAACGCCTGAGCTGGGGATGCCGGTGTGAATGTCGGTAGGAGAATCGTCATCGAAATTGACAAAAAAATCCTCAACACCTGAACCATCAGTGTTCAGGAGATCCCTGCCAGGACGGTTAAGCAGCACAGCAAAGCCACTGCCGTGGAGCAGGGAAACATACAAATCGCCGACCCAACCACCCTGCATGGTGAGCTGGACGCTTACCTTAGTGATGGAGGTAATCGATGAGGAGATGATTCTTGTATCCGATAATCCAGTCCCCGTATTATCAGGAACTTGAATACCAATGGCAAACGTCGGATTGATCGTGGTAGCTCCTTGAGCGGTAATGACCATGCAGGAGAGAGTAAGGAGAAGAATGAGGGATTTCATGAGATTTCTTTGATGTATGAGTGACTTGTTGAGTTGATGGAACGATGAAGCGGGAAAGGGCGAGAAATTTAAGGCATAGCGAGGCGATAATAACCACTCGGTTGGGGTGGATTTTCATCAACGAAAGAAATGACCCCTCGTGAATTCGCTCTGACCGTGGAAATGGTATTCCAAGTGTTGAGATCTGTGGAACGTTGTATCAGGTAGGATCTTCCTGGGATACCGTGGAATTGTAGTTGCATGTCCCCTCCCGCCATGGGGGTGAGTTTGGGTGGGTTTACGGTTGGTGCAACAGCAGTGGCAGCAGGACTGACTGTAACGGTGACAGTACCGTTCATGGTCGCGCCGCCGCTATCGCGGACGGTTACCGCGAAGGTATCGGTGCCGCTGAAACCAGTTGCTGGCGTGTAGAGGATGGAGGATGACTGCAAAACGGCAGTGCCACCATGCGCAGTAGCTGAGCCTACGGCAGAGACGGAAACCGCATCACCATCGGGGTCGGATGCCTTGGCGAGCAGTTTTTGCAAGGAAAACGTAACCGCCGTCTGATAAGCCGCTCCGAGTGAGTAACCGGAAAAGTGGGGCGGACTTTGACTCCTGCCAGAAAGCATGATTTCGAAAGGATTCGCGATCGGGTCATTGCTCGCCAGTCGTAGGGTGGCAGTTCTGGCACCAGGTACGCTCGGAGTGAAAGTGACCATCAACTTGGCGCTGGCTCCAGGAGCGAGAGTCGCAGGTGGCAAGGTGGAGAGTGTATAATCCCCCGTAGCTAAAAAGTTCGCAGATAATCCACTCAGTGGGCCAAGGCCGGTATTGCGGAGTGTCAACTCGACGGACGAATTTTGCCCCATGAGCGGAGTTGAGAAGTTGACCAATGCGGCTGAAGAGAGAGAATTGCCTTCATGCTCCACCGCCAAACGCGGAGGATAAGTAGCAAAAAAAGCTCTCAGGATCCCGTCGTTTCCTGCGGCGAGAAGGTAGCCATTTGAGTAACTAAGGCGACCACCTGCATTGAGAGTTTCCAGCAGTCTGCCATCTAGGAGGTTAAATACCCAAGTGTTGGCCTCGCTGGAAATGATAAGTCGGTCATTGAATACAATCGGTTGATCGACCAAAACGGTGTTGGATGCGGAAGTGGTCTGATAGACCACACCAGCCGCACCATCGGCCAAGGCGTAGCTACGCACGGCGTTACCTTGGATGGCGAAAACGCGACCATCTGCTATCGCAGGGCTTCCGCGATGCGCTGTTGGCACCCGCCAACGAATGGATCGTGCCGTGAGGTCGGCACAAAGCAATTCTGTGGTAGAAATTAATGCGGCACTATTTCCAGATACTGCGGAGACCGTGTTCATACTCCACCCGCTCCAGCTCCAGCCACTGTCCAGCGACCACAACAAACTACCGTCGTTTGGGTTGTGTTCGGTAAAAACACCCGCAACCCAGCTGTATAAGCGACCATTCGCTATGGTTGGTGTCCAGCGATCATACTGGGCGAGACTGTGGAAAAAGCGCTCGCTGCCATTAAAATTGAAGCCATACATTCCACCGTAGGTTCCCCCATTCACGAAAATGCCCTGATCAGTAACGGCAGGAGCCTCATAGCTTTCCCACTGCGCACCAAAGGTCGATGCCCAGATCTGTGATCCATTGGTAGCATTCAAAGAAAACAACTGGGGATCTTCAGAAGATACACTACCTTTGCCGCGTTGGAAATATACCCTATCTTGATAAATGGTGGGAGGGTTCGTTGAATTACTCGATGGCACGGGAAAGCTCCAAAGTGAGGAACCAGTGTCGAGAGCCAGTGCTCTGACAGATATCAAGGTGGAAGAACTACCTCGCGGCACGACAACGACTCGGCCATTCGAAATTGCTGCGCGATTCAAAACAAGCCCGCTATGCACAGTCGCATTCCATGCGGGCAAAAAAGTTGTAGAATCAAGAGCAGCAGGATGCCTTCCTGTGTGCGAAGGAGAACCTCCAAATGTCGGCCAGTCGCCGGCATTACGATTGGCGGGATTCACCGTAAGCACGACTTCGGACGATGAGACCTCCCCCACCACATTGGAAACTCGAACATGATAGCGCCCAGCATCCGAGTCATTTACTTCGCCTATCACTAGGCTTTCGCGGGTGGCTCCAGGAATGAGGCTTCCATCCAGATACCACTGCCACCTGAAAGGCCCGATTCCTGAAACTGCCGCGCGCAAGACAAACTCTTGTCCAACTCCCAGAGTTGCACCCGCAGGCTGTTGCGTAAACACTGGAACATCTGTGGGAGCAAGCAGGGTGATTCGGGTGGCCCAGAATGACCGCGCCCCCAGGGCATCTCGCACTTCAAACTGCGCATCATGGGTGGATCCAGAGGCACCCACAGGAGTACCGGATAGCAGTCCGGCACCATTACCCTGATCCGTAAGAGTCAGCCAAGTTGGACCTTGCAATCTCGTGATGGTTAAACCTGAATTGCCATCGGCATCCTTAACAGTTAAAGGAATGGAGAAAGCTCTGCCTGAAACCAACTGAGAAGGCGCACCCTGTGGGAACCAAGGAGTACCGTTGGCAGATTGTTGAATTTTGAACACCGAAGCTGAACGGCTATCGGTGTCACCCGTTACAACGAGCCAACCATCGCGGCACGCCATGCCGCGGCCAAAACCACTGCGTGATCCCACTGGAGTAATGACTGGCCCCGGAACCCATGCGGTGCCATTGCGTCTGAAGCTGAAAACGGCTCCGCCGCTTGTCCCCTGATAGCTTGCAGATGAATCACCGACGAACAACTGATCACCATGAAGAGCAAGCGCGATACCGAAATTGGAGGAAGCACCCGTGACAGCGCTGCTATTGATTGATACGCTATGTGCCCACTGATTGACTCTACTTTCCGTGAAGATGGCGACTGAGGTATTACTCACTCTTACGGCCATCGTGGAGCCGCTGAAGGCAAGTGCGCTGCCCGCGCTCGAAGACGCTGTCGCAGAAGGAATGGTGATCTTTTGACTCTGCGTCCACAGCCCCGTCGTTGTCGAACGGGTGAATGCATAAAGACAGGGAACGCGGTTGAATGAAGCACCCGCTCCAGGAGCTGAGATGATGGCTCGATTCCCGTCCATCTGGATGATTGCTCCAAAACCATCTCTTACAGCGGCATCGGAGGCACTGAAAACGTGTGTTTGCACCACAGAAGGTTCGGTAAGATAAGCCGCTACCCGCCCTGCTTGACTAGATGAAGTGCCTGTTCCGGCCAGCATCAGGTTACCAGAAGTGGCCAGCCCTCTTCCGAAGCTTTCCGACGCAACGGGTGAAGGAGGAGCTAGAACGTTCGACTGCTCCCACCCCCCACTAGTTCCCAGACGGTATGCATAGACGTTACCGCCGCCAACAGATGGATTGTCCCGTGCGTACGCTCCCACGAACAACTTGCCCTGATCCATCGCCACCGACGAACCGAAATAGTGATTCCAGTAAGAACCTGATATAGCGAAACTCTGAATCGCGCTGGTGACTCCCGTCGAGGCATTGAAATCGAAAACTTGTGCCCCACTGCTAGAAGTCCCTGAGCCGAGGAGTAACTTTCCTTGCGCCATAGAAACTGGTGTCGCGCCAGAGAATGTTGCATTCTGAGCAAACTGCGGCCCCTGAGGAAAGCGGATCGTGAAGGACTGAACATTGCCTGTTACCATGCCGGACGTCCTCACTGCATCGACCCGCCAAGTAAAGAATCGTCCGAATGCAAGTGGCGAAGGAAGTTCGTAAAATGTCGTTGCTACAGTGGCTGTCGGCACCGTCATGGCAGCAAGAGCTGTCGTATCCTCAGCGATGAACACGCGGTAGGAAGTGGCTCCATTCACAGGTGACCATGACAAGCGCTCTGGGCTTTCGTTAAGTATCTGGCCAGGTCGCGGCCACGGGCCAGGCAAATCTGTAAAACTTGAAATTGCCGTACTATGCAACGTTCGCGTGGTGGCATTGAATCGGACGAGAAACGAGTCATTGGCTGAAACAGTCGCGACGGTGCTGGCAAAAGGAAGGGTGGCAAGTTGAGTGCCGCTATCGCTCCACCACACCGCGCTTTGGCCAAATGCAAGATCGGCACTATGGTTGGTGGCATGGACTTCTGCGTTGGATGGCATAGTGGCCAAAAGATTGAGGTTTTCATCGAAAGTCCTGCCCTGCCAGAACAGTCGCTTACCGTCTCCGCTGAGGATCAGGTTCCGAGATCCTCCACCAATCTGAGAACTTACCACTGTTTGCTCGAAATTGTCTGCGGAGATGTTATACTTTTGCAAAGTCGATGCCGAAGAATTGTTATCGCAATGATAATAGAAATTTCCTGTAGGATCGACCTGCCCATCGCCTTCTCGAACAGAAGAAGCAGTTGACAGGCTTGCTCCTGTGGCAGCATTCCACAGGTTCATGGAAATCCATTGATCCTGCTCCTCCGTCACTAGGCGACCTTGAGGAGTGACTTCTATTTTGAAGACATCCTCGCCAAGGTTCAAGAAAGGCAATTCGACCCAACCCGCCACATCGATTACCCGAGTTTGCGAGTATCCCCAATTGGAAATGTAGAGTCGCTCATTGGCTGGATCGAGGTCTGCGTCCGTCGGTGCGAAACCGATTGGCAACGTGCGCAGGATCGAGGCAGTAGCGGGATTGATCTCCAATAAATGGGAGAAACCCTCGCCCGTCAGGGATGTATGGATTGCATAGACCACGGAGCGGTTCGGATGAGTAATAAGCTTGGTGATGTTCAGCGTGATGACGGAAAGTTCCACTGGCACGATGAAAGATTTCCCCGAAGCTTGCACGGTGATGGAGCCATTTCTGGTGCCCACCGTTAGACCAGAAGTGTTGATGTCAAACTGCAATGAACCCGGAGTGCTTCCCGAGTTCGAGCGCAGGGTAATCCATGGTGTTGTGGTGGATGCCGTCCATGAGACGGCTGATCCAGCGGTGATTGCCAGATTCTGCCTGGGTACAGTTCCGCCTACGGGAGAGGCAATTTTCACAGATCGCTGCGCCACATCCACAGAGGCAATGCCGAAAGACCATGTGCTACCTTTGGTGACGTTAGAGAAACCATTGAGATCGACTCGCCAGAAATACGCGCTGCCGAGCGCTAGGCTGGGCAAGGAGCCATTCCACTTTGTGCCGGTCACGCTGCCGAGAAATTCCGGAGAAGCCTTTGTGGCAGCGGAAACAGCAGCCGCCGAAGTGCCGAAATACACATCATAAGAAAGCGCGGTGGGCTCCCGCGACCAAGAAAGTTCCTGCGAGGTGCCGATGACTGTCGATCCGTCGGCGATTCCGGGAATGAATCCGCGTGGCGAGACAGCGGCAATAGTGGCTATGTCCACGACGGAGAGGGAAGCGTTCTTGAACAAGAAAAGTTTCTTTTGGTCGCCTGAGACAGCCTGCACTTTCGTGTCGATGGGTAGCGTCGCCAGCGTCTGGCTGTTAGAACCATTGACGGCTTTGGTATTCGTAAAAAGAAGCTCACCGCGATAGGTGCTGCTGATGACTTCCTCGCTCAATTTCATCAGCACATTGAGGTCGGAATCAAATACCCCACCGTTCCAGAAGACTCGTGAGCCGTCGCCACTCATCGCAACGTAACGAGAGCCGTAATAGCTGAAGGAATCTACCCGCTTAGTCGATAGGTAGGTGAGCTTGTCGCCGTCGGTATCATATTTGTAAAGTGCTGCTCCCGTTGAATTAGACCCACCTTGGAAGTAGTAACGCCCAGTAGGATCAAAAAGACCACTTCCTTCGCGGGAAGAGACAAATGCCAGTTGGTTGCCGTTAGCTGAATCCACCAGCGAGGAATCAAACATCATGATCCGACCGGATCGTCCTGCCGCCACAACATATCCTTCTCCACTACCAGTCCCAGGAGAATACTGGTAGGTCTGAACTTGAGAGAAAGTTGTGCGGTCGAATGCCCGCAACACACCAGTTCTCCAATTTGTCACATAGATCCGGTTTTCAAAATAGTGGACTGCCAGATCCGTGACACCGGAGCCGCAGGAAATCGCAGACTCAAATTTATCAGTAGCTGTATTAAGACGAAGCAGGAACGATGGCTGTGTCGAGGATACATCCGCTTGGGAAACCACATAGACATACGGCATGGCGAGATCCGCCTCAGAAAGGATGAAATTCGCAGCATAAACGCGCAAAGAAACCGGCACCACCACCTGCGAACCAGCATTCGTGACAATTACTGACCCTTGATACAACCCTGCGGACAGACCAGAAGCGTCCATCTCTACCGTCAAGGTGCTAGGCGTGGTTCCTCCAGCAGTAACGGATTTGATCCAAGCACTGTTTTCTGAAGCTGTCCATGTCTGAGGGGTGGCACTTTCCAGTTGGATTGTTTCCCGATGAGTGGTGACACCTTGGACGGTTTCGGCGGCGATAGAACTCCGTGAAAATGTGATGTTAGACACATTAAAGGAATAGGTCGTGCCTGTCCCGACTGGAGTGCCGCTTGCGTCAAGAGGAACCACCCGCCAGAAATACGATTGTCCAGCCAACAACCCAGTAGGCAGAACCATTTCATTTCTATTGGCCACCCCTATGAAGAGCGGGGATGAAGTTGTTGCGCTCTCTACCGCAGAACGACTTGTTCCCAAATAAACCTGATAATTCCTAATCCCCGTGACTGGTAGCCACTTCAGCAGACTCGGTTGGGTAACCGTGGCAGCGTTTGCTGGCTGAGTTGCCAGGCCAAGGTTGCTAGCGCCAAGAGTGTTAACGAGATTCAGCCAAGTAATGGATTTGGTAGTGGTATTGAAATATACCATCGCAGAATAGTCTGGTAAGATACTCTGAACAGGTGCAACTAGCGGAAGCGTGTGGAGGATTTCTCCACCCTGCCCTGAGTAAATCGCATTTTCACCGACTGCGATCTCTCCTCCAGGTGCTATAGAATAAATTTCATCTGGATAGACGATAGGAAAACTATCGAGTTCTGCTTGGCTGACGACGCGGTCTTTGATCACCAAACGCGAGCCATCACGGGTAAAGAGCAGGGGCGTATTGAATGGTTCGCGTGTGAAGTTTGTCGTTGCGTAATCTGAGCTCCTAGCAAAAGCACTGAGCCTGCCATTTGCATCAACGGAGAACCTCACGACATGGGTTCCACCAGCTCCTGCCCCGTCGCCGTATTGACGCCAGCCAAACAGTTTACTGCGGTCGGGACTCAGAGCGATGTCGCCGAAACCTTCATCGTTGCTTGTGTTTGGAGTGGTGGCGCTCTCTGACCCGAAGGTCTGCAAGACCGTGCGTGTCGCGGTATCAAACACGCGCAAGCGCGGCCCCCACTGTTCATCCACATAATAGACAATACTGCCGTTACCGCATTTCACATGTGCGCCAACATCTTCGTTTTGGGTGTTAAAATTCGTCAGAGGAATGGTCTCGGTGACGCTGAAAGTGGTCAGATTCACGCGCGATAGCGAAGGCTCGGTCGTATTGATCACGATGATCTGAGAACCGTCGGCACTCAGGTCAAGGTCGGTAGGTTCTTTGCCCACCGGAATGGAGCGAGTGATTTGTTGGCCTACCGCATCGATAACCAGCAATGAACCTTGCTCTTTGCCGTTTTTGTTGAGTGCGTAGAGGAGTGGTCGGGCAGGATCGGGCAAGAATTTCGAAATCGAAAGCTCATCGATGCGAAACACGACGGGAATCTCAAAAGTCGCCGAACCGGAAACAATCCGAACTAGGCTGCGATACGTGCCAGCAGCCAGAGATCCCGGGGTGAATCGCAACTGCAAAGGTGTAGGAGTGGTGCCGGTAGTTGCAACAAGACCGAGCCATGCGGGAGCGTTCGGAATGGAGGCTGTCCAGGGCTGAGCGGTAGAGGATGTCGAGTTCATTGCCGCATTCACGGTGGTGGCAACCATGGATTTTACGCTCGCATGGCTAATGACACTAGGCACTTCTATGCGCGGCGCGGTCACTGTTACTGTAACTGGCACAGAAGCTAACTGCGTTCCAGAAGTATTCGTTGCGACGAGAGTGCCGGACGATGTTCCTGGCGCTACATTAAGGGCATTCGCAGTCATCGTAACGGATGACGTAGCTGAGGCTTGAGCCGTGCCACTTGTAGCAGATAGACTCAGCATCGTAGGAACCGTTCCTGGACCTGCATCGAGTAAACGATTGGCTAGGTCTTGAAAAACGGTATCCGGTTGCATCGTGGTATTGCTGGTCACGAACAACAGATGGTAAAGACGGCGTGTGCCGCTCAGTCCGCTGACCCGATGTTTTTGATCGGTCGCTGAAGTGCCGGTCGATTGTGTGAGACCACCCACTTGATCCACCAAGATCAAGTGATTGATCGTGCGCCAATAATCGGCAGTCTTGGCGACGAAGGCACTCCATTTCCTGCCGTTGCGGGTGATCGTGAATTCACTCGTTTGTCGAGTTTGACCATAAGTAATAGCTCCCGCTACTTCAAACCATGAAACGGCATTCGTATCCGCAGCGAAAACGAAGAGCCCTGGTAGCTTGCGGGTGAAGTAACGCCCGCCCGTGCCAAGCGTAGTAGAAGTGGTCACGCCAGTGTTTGAGTAGGAAAGGGGTCCACCGAGGTTGGTCGTGAGCTTGTTGCCTTGATTGAAGATCGGAATGAAACTTCCACTGTCGCCAGAGGAAATAAACGTTCCCGTCTCACCCTCAGTGAAGTCAGTACGAGAGGGAATCAGTCCATTGATCGTCGTTCCCGAGGCATTGATCGCGGTGAAGAGTGATTCCAAGGTGTTGGATTTACCGTTGCTATCCCGCAATTCTAGTCTCCAGTTCACTGCGGTGGACGCGGGATTACTTAGAGTCAAGGGTGTACTCGCAGATTCGCCGCTTGCTACAGAGAGCGAGATAGGATTCGGACTGATGGTAATACCAGCACTTGGTACTACCGAGATCATCGGCAACAACAAAGCTAGGAGGCGAGAAATAGCATTTCTATGTAAACTAAAGCAACGGGGAGTCGATGTATCGGTCATGATGGGGAATTGGTTACTAATAAATATATTGCAGACAACTTTATCGTTGCAACCTCGAGGCAAACTAGCAAGGTTTTTTATAAAAAATATACTTTTTCTATTTAGCGATTCCTAAACGTTCACCCCTATAAAGCAGTAAGGAAACTTGCTGAGATTTTTCCGTTGGCAGTCACTCAAAGACAGCGCATGATCGGCGAATGACGCGTGTTTTGCTAGTGGAAGATGAGCCGGCGATTGCCGATACCTTGGTGTATGCCTTGCAAACGGATCGCTTTGAGGTCGTGCATTGCCTCACCGGCGAGGCCGCCATCGCTCGTTTGCAGGCGGAGAGCTTTGGCTTCGTGATTCTTGATATCGGCCTGCCTGACATGACAGGGTTTGAGGTTTGCAAAAGAATTTTCGAATTCTGCAAAATCCCACTCTTGTTTCTCACGGCCCGCGATAGCGAAGTGGATCGCATCACAGGCCTAGAAATTGGTGGCGACGACTACGTCACCAAGCCCTTTTCCCCACGTGAAGTCAGCGCCAGAGTCCGCGCGATTCTTCGTCGCACCCAGCAGTCGCAGTCTCCGGATGCAACCACCGCAGGTAGCATGCGTGATGCTTCATTACGACATGATGAAAAATCCATGCACTTCTATTGCTATGGTGCCTGTCTTGACCTCACAGCCCACGAATACAAACTCTTGCTGGCGCTATTTGAAAACCAAGAGCGCGTCCTGACACGTGACCAATTGCTGGAAAAAGCATGGTATGACCCAGGCTCCGTGACAGATCGAACCGTGGACGCACACATCAAATCGCTAAGGGCGAAAATGCGCCAAGCGCACGAAGGATCCGAGGAAATCATCCAGACCCGCCGTGGCATTGGCTATGTGCTGGTGATCGGCTAACCCAACCACCGCACCATGAGACTGACGCGCCTTACCTTGCTCTTGATCACCTTGGTGCTGACGCTCGGCTTCTATCAGCTCACGCATTATTTGTTGGATGACGTAGAACCGCAAGTTCTCCAAGCCACCGAAGAGGTGATGGTAGATGCCGCACAGCTTTTCGCAGAGCTTGCGGCAAAGGAAATGACCTCACCCAACCCGAATTATGAAAACCTTCGCAGTCTCTTTCACGAAGCTCGACTCCGCAGCGTGGACGTGAATATTTTTGATCACCGCAAAACCAACATGGGGCTGAATGTCTATGTCACGGATGCCGCAGGGGTTGTGCGTTTTGATTCCGATGATGCAGCGCGCGAAGGCAAAAACTACATCGGCCAACGCGATGTCTATTTGACATTGCACGGGCGATATGGTGCGCGTAGCACCCGAGAAGATGAGGCAAATTCCGCCTCCTCCATCATGTATGTCGCCGCGCCCATTGGCCCCATCAACAAGCCCATCGGAGTGCTTACTGTTTTCAAAAAACAACGCGACGCATTGCCGATGATTATCGAACGTCGCAAAACCATATTGCAATCGGTCATGAGCATCGCCATCGGCATCTTGCTGCTCATCGCAGCGGTCTTTTGGTGGGTCTATCACCCCATCGGCGTTCTGACCGAATACGCGCGGGCGATTGAAAAAGGCCAACGACCGCAAAAACCCAAACTCGGAGCAGGTCGCGAAGTCAACAGCCTCTATCAAGCCCTCGAAACGATGCGTGAAGCACTGGAAGGAAGACGCCATGCCGAACACTACACGCAGACCCTGACGCATGAATTGAAGAGCCCGCTGGCGGCGATCCGTGGGGCATCGGAGCTATTGCACGAGGATATGCCCGCCAAGGATCGCACGCGCTTTCTGGATAACATCCGGGCGGAAACATCCCGCGCTGAGCGTTTACTGAATCGACTCACGGAATTGAGCATCATGGAAGGAAAGACCCACCTTGATGCAGCCGCTTTGTTGGATTTCCGCGAAGTCGTGCAGCGCGCTGTATCGCAAGCTGAGTCTCTTGCGAGTCTTTCTCAAGTCAGGCTCATAACGGAACTGCCCACCGAAGAAATTCGCGTCAAGGGCGATGCGTTCGTTCTCCGATCCGCTGTGACAAATTTGTTAGAAAACGCGCTCGATTTCTCACCGCCAGCCTCAAGCGTGGTAGTTACGCTATCGTGCGCCAATGGCAACGCCATTCTCCAAATCGAAGATGAAGGGCCAGGTGTGCCCGATTATGCAAAAGAGAAAATTTTCGAGCGATTTTTCTCGCTTCGTCATCATCAGCACAGCCGTAAAGGCACAGGGCTTGGATTGAATCTGGTCAAAGAAGCCGCCGAACTCCATTTCGGCAGCATCTCGCTGGTGAATCGACACCCCAAAGGCGCACTCGCGGAACTTCGCCTACCGCTCGCGTAACGGTGCGGAATCTGTATGAAAGAAATGCGTGGAAACAGCCGATTCCCCGATGACCCGCAGACCAATCTTCTGATAACGCAGTCCATGGACAATCACAAAATCACCTGCAACAAGATGTACGCTGCTACGAAGCAGGTTTCGGGTGGTATCCCCCACCTTAGAGGATCCAAGCACACGTTAGTTTCCTATTTGTCAAAACTTGCAATGTCCCACCGAACGTTAGGTGGCTATTTGTCAAAACTTGCAATGCCTCACCGAACGTTAGGTGCCTACTTGTCAAAACTTACAATGCCCCACCGAACGTTAGGTGCCTACTTGTCAAAACTTGCAATGCCTCACCGAACGTTAGGTGGCTATTTGTCAAAACTTGCAATGCCCCACCGAAAGTTAGTTGCCTATTTGTCAAAATTTGCAATGCCTCACCGAACGTTAGTTGCCTATTTGTCAAAACTTGCAATGCCTCACCGAACGTTAGGTGCCTATCTTCCGAAATCGGAACTACCACCTCAAGCGCTCGTTTCATTTTCTCCGAAATCAAAAGTATTCTGCCGCGCATCAAGTTTTATAAGTATCTCTCTGTAAAAGTTCTTTGCTTCCACTGCCAATCTTGCCTCTTTTTGGCTTGGAGGCGGGGACGCCTCCGCTACGGTGCGCTTACGGCTCTAGGCTGTATTCTTTGGGGTTCTTGGAGATGATGAAGGCGGTGACTTCGGCAATTTGCTTGGTGGTGAGGGTGGCGGACCACGATTGCATCAAGGCACCGTTCATGCCTTTGGCTTCGGCGGGCGACCCGTTTTTCACCAGCTTGATGATGTCGTTCGGCTTGCCGCCGTATTCCCAGATGCCGTCGATGAGGGATCGGCCCGGGAGCGGGAATTTCTGGCCTCCCGCATCGAGGGTGGCGGAGAGATCGGCACCGTGGCAGGCGGTGCAGTTGGTGTTGTAGATGGTTTCGCCGCTGGCGATGATGGCGGGGTCTTTGGCCCATTTACCGATGAGCGTGGCGTCATCGAGCGCGGCGAGGGTCTGCTGAGATTCTTTTTCTTTGGCATCATACACGGCAGCGATGGCGGAACTGGTGCGCTGTTCGTCGGTTTGATAGATGCGGCCTTGGTAGTAGAGAATCCAATAGACGAAAAACCAGATGATGGCGGCGTAGAAGGTGAAGAGCCACCAGTTCGGCAGTTTTTGGTCGAATTCTTGGATACCGTCGTATTCGTGTTCGCGGAGGATGATTTCACCTTTGCGCTTGGCGAAGTCGCCGCGTTTGATTTCCTGATTGCTATCGGACATGATCGTGATGGGTTAGAGGGTGGTAGGTGGTTCTTTTTCTTCGGAGGACTCGAGGGGGAGCATGGCGAGGAGATCGTTTTGTTTGCCTCCCATGAGCATGGCGCGGAAGATCATGACGCAGAAGACGGCGAACATGAAGAGGATGAAGGCGCTGATGCAGAGAGATGACCAGTCTTCGAGGATGATGCGTTTGAACATAGGTTAGGGCTTGGGGGTGGTGATTTGGCTGGTGACGGGAGGGACTGCGGTGGTGGCGGGCTTGACTTCGATAAAGGAATCGGGGTCCAGCGGGGTAGGCTTGCGTCCGCCTTCGGGGCTGACCATTTTGTAGGCGCCGAGCTTTTGCATGTAGGCGATGAGGGCGACGACTTCGGTCTCCGAGAGGTGTCGGGCAAGTGCGGCTCCGGTGAGCGGTTTGCCGTCTTTGTCGATGGCGCTGGCGAGAGCGACACCGCCTTTGACGAGGCTATCGGCGATTTCGATGGCTTGCTCGCGGGCCATGGCATCGATTTCATCTTTGCCCATGGCAGGCCAAGGAACGCCGAGTTTTTGTTGGACAGCGATTTTCCCATGGAGGGATTTGAAATCGGTCTTTTTCTCGAAGAGCCATGGGTAAGGAGGCATGTTCGAGCCATCGGAAGTTTGACGAGGATCCATGAAGTGATTGTAGTGCCAGACGTTGTCGCGTTTGCCGCCGCGCATGAGTTTGGCGTCTTTGGAGATGGCACCACCTTCGCGAGCGAGGTCGGGGCCGGTGCGTTTCGAACCCCATTGGTAGGGGTGATCGTAGAGCGATTCACCAAGGTGCGACCAGTCATCGACTTGTCCAGGGCGACCGTAGCGCAGCACCTCCGGCACGAGAGTGCGGATCATCTGCGAGTGGCAGTTGTAGCAGCCTTCCGAGATGTAAATATCGCGCCCTGCGAGTTCCAGCGGAGTGTAGAGTTCTTGCAGGCGGCCCTCGATGTTTTTATCGCGATTGACGAGCAGGCCGGGGATGATTTGCAGAGCACCGCCGATGGCGACGGAAATGGCAACCAGCAAGGTAAAGGGCAGGTAGTTTTCGATGAGGCGTTCATGCCAATTGACCCACTTGCTGTTTTCGCGATGGAAGGCGTGGAGGGCTTTGACGGTCAGCAGCACGGCAGCGATCAGTGCGCCGACGTTGGCATGAGGAGGCAGGAAGAAGTAGAGGCTGACGAGGATGATGCCAAGGAAGATGTAGGCCAAGGGATCTGAGAGCATTTCGCCCCAGCGCATGGAGTCTTTTTTGTCTTTGGCGACGACATTGACCGAAACGCTATCATCGGTGGGGACACCCGAGCGAATGGTGCGGAAAATGTTGTAGGCGCAGAGGATGAAGCCCGTGAGGTAAAGCAGACCGCCGAAGCTGCGGAGCATGTATTGCAGTTGGATGGTTTTGAGGGTGGCGAGGAATTCGTATTTCAGCGTGGTGCCACCTTCGGCCATTTCATTGAGCATCAGTGCCTGAGTGATGCCAGCGATCCACATCGAGGCGGCGTAGATCAGGATGCCGATGATGCCGACCCAGAAGTGCATGTTGGCGAGCGCAGTAGAATACAGCTTGGTTTTCCACAGGCGTGGGGCGAGCCAATAGAACAAACCTGCTGCCATGAAACCGTTCCAACCTAGCGCACCGGAGTGAACGTGGCCGATGGTCCAGTCCGTGTAGTGCGAGATGGCATTGACGGCGCGGATGGAGAGCAGGGGACCCTCGAAAGTGGACATGCCGTAGAAGGTGATGCCTGCGGCGAAAAATTTGATCACAGGATCGGTGCGGAGTTTATCCCAAGCACCGCGTAGGGTGAGCAAACCATTGAGCATGCCGCCCCATGAAGGTGCCCAGAGCATCAAGGAAAAGAGCATGCCGAGCATTTGCAACCAGTGGGGCAAGTCGGTATTGAGCAAATGGTGCGGGCCCGCCCAAATGTAGAGGAAGACGAGAGACCAGAAGTGGACGATGGAGAGTCGATACGAATAAACTGGTCGATCAGCGGCCTTGGGCAGGAAATAGTACATGATGCCGAGGATGGGAGTGGTGAGGAAAAATGCCACGGCATTGTGCCCGTACCACCATTGCACCAAGCCATCCATCAGGCCGCCGAAGATCGGATAGGAATGGAGAAACGAAGTAGGGATGGACAAGTGATTGACGATATACAGCATGGCCACGGTGATGATGGTGGCAATGTAGAACCACAGAGCGACGTAGAGGCTAGGCTCATTGCGGCGTGCAAGGGTGATGAAGAAATTCACGGCAAAGACCACCCAGATCAGCGCGACGCAGATATTGATGGGCCAGATCAGTTCGGCGTATTCTTTGCCACGGGTCAGCCCCGCAGGTAGGCTGATGGCGGCGGAAACGATGATCAACTGCCAGCCCCAAAAATGAATGCGCGAGAGGAGATCCACGGTGCGTTGTTTGCACAAGCGCTGCGTAGAATAATAGACCCCGGCGAACATCATATTGCCGACGAAGGCGAAAATCACCGCATTGGTGTGCAGCGGACGGAGGCGCCCGAAGGTGAGATATTGCAAACCTTCGCCATGGAATAGGCCAAAGGTGAGGCTCTCGAGGAACTTGCCATTCATCTGCCACCAAGAGAGTTGGGTGGCAATGATGACGCCGAGCAGCATGCCCACCACGCCCCAAATGACGGAGGCGACGAGGAACTGTCGGGTGGCGCGATCATCATAAATGATCTGCGTTTTTTCTGATGTGTGTGTTTGGCTCATAATGTGCGAGTGGATGGAAAGAAATTATTTGTCATCGAGAGGAAGCAGAGAATCGCGTTCTGGAGAGGAGCGGCGGGAAGAGCGAACTTGGCCGAGGAAGCAGATGATGAAAATCACTGCGAGGATGGTGCTGATGAAAATGGTGAGTGAGAGAACGTTCATGAGGAAAGGATGGAGAATCTTTGAAGGAGTTGCCATGCATGGATGCTGATCTACTGTGCAGATGTTACTTTTGATGAGGATGGTCATCGCAGTGGCATTCGAGCCATTCGAGGTAGATATCGCCGATGATCGGGGCGAGGCAGGAGGCGGGGAAAAGTGAGGGATCGAGGCGCACATGCCATGAGCCTTGGGGGTTCGAGAGCGAGACGCGAAACGCCTGCGTCATGCCGATGGTGGCGGCGGCAGCATAGACGGAATCGAGCACGCAATTGCCGCGCGCCGCGACAGCTGCGATGACTTTACGAATGCCACAAGCGCTGGTAGGCGGGCATTTTTCACATGCGGCATCCACTCCGACAAGTCGTCGTTGGCTCGGGTCGGCAGCAATGGCCTCGATCAAGACCGTCGGTAGCGCGAGCCATTTGCCGCTGTTCGAGTCATGAAATTGATTCAGGTGATGCGCGATGTCTGCGGCGAGCTGCGGGTAAGAGAGGGCATCGCCAAGGATCAGAACGTTGGGAGGAGTTGTGTCATCATGAGAGACTTCAAGCAGCCAATGATGGAACGCAGAGAGAGAAGACAGCGATGACATGCCGCGAATGTGAGAAATTTCCCCCAAAGCTGCTCCGCGTGTGCTGCGGAAAAGTGCGCGTATTTTATCTGCAAAACTTGGAGTGCGGCGACATGTCGCCGCACTCCAAGGGTTATTTCAGCTCCAGTAACTGGGAGGCAAAAGGAATTTCCTGACAGGTTTGCCAGATGATGGGCTTTAGGGTGTCTTCGCTGGCGGCGGTGCCGAGGATAACGACTTCGCAAGATTTGCCAATGAGATCGGGTGTGAGAGGAATGTAATACGTGTAATTTTTGTCGCGCTTGACGCAACCGTGCTCCCATGGATTGCAAGGGAAAGACGCAGCACGGTCGGGAGCACCGAGGTATTTTCCATCAGATGTGCGCAGGGCTGCGTAGGCACCTTCGATGCCGTGCTTGCCGTTGAGAGCGACGCAGAGGTAACTACCAGTGGGGCAGGATGTGATCGTGATCGGTGCTGTCCATGCCTTGGTGAAGCTCAAGCGCTGGAAAGGCGAAAACAAATTGGATGCGCGCCATGAGTCACGAGGCAAGGGCTTGCCTTGGAGGAAGGCATTGATTTCGGTGATGCGATGCTGGAAATTGGCAATGCGCATGTAACGCACAGCGGTGCCTTTGGGGAGAAAGATTTGACTCGCTTCGCCGTGAATGAAGGGGATGGAAATCCAGTTTTTCAGGTCGGCAGAAAACTCAGCCGCGGTGCCGCCTTCGCCTTCGCATTTGTTACCAAGGGAAAATTGATCCGGGATGGTAATCTCGATCATTTCGGGGGAAATCACGGAACCGAAATCGACACGAAACAGGGCTTGGTCATTCACGCGTGGGTCGCCTTTGCGCGAGATATGAAAACCCGTGGAGGCATCGCCATCGAAGAGGTATTTGTCCCAGAGACCGCGACCTTTGAAAATGTGTTGGTCGAAAAACGCATCGCGTGCAGCTTGGACGGCCGGGATGGCGGTAGGACCGGAACGCTTGAGAGAGCGGGCTTCGAGAGCGTTGTTATCGGCGGCAAAGCAGGTGGCTTCGTAGAGCGACATGGCATCGGCAGGGAGAGGCGCGGGAGCGGCGGTGGCGAGCTCGCGATGCCAAGCTTCGGTATTTTTTGTACCTGGGAAAGTGATTTTGACAGATTTCCCTTGGAGCAAATCGTTGGCTGGTTGGCCCGCGATGGTCGCGGAGGAGAAAGCGACGTTGGTTTTTGGCAGCGTAATTTCAGCGGTGGTTCCGGGCATGCCGAGAAGGCGCAGTTGCGCAGGTTTGCCTGGGATATCGCGAACCACTTGGAAATCACAACCGGAAACGGCGATTTCCTTCGAGGCGGCAGAAGTCGCAAGAAGCAAGCAGGAACGGAATGGTGGTATGGTGATTTGGTGCGACTTGCCATAAGGAAGAGTGGCAATGATTTTTTCGGTAGGATGAAGCTGACGCAGTTCCACTTGTTTGGCTGGAGCAAGTCCGATTTCTGCACTAGCAGAAATGTCATACGTGACAGGCTGCCAAGAAAGATTGCGCAGGGTGAGCAAGCGGGTGGTATCATTGCCGCGCGAGACGGCGTTAGGGTCGTAGGTTTTTTCTGGCAGGGCAAGGGCATGAATCAAGATATCGCGATAACGACGGGCGAGATTAAAAATGCGGGCGAGCTTGGAAAATTCGTCATCGCGCAAGAGCCAGGGATTGCCGTAAATTTCGGGGGCGAGGATGAGATTGCGGCCAAAGGCTTGGAGGATGAGCTCATCGTCAAAACGATTCAAGCAAGAGGAAATGCAGACGCCGTGGTCTTCCATGAGTCGGTCGAAGTTGTCGGTATTGCCGCGCTCTAAGGCACAAGCACGATGATGCGGTGCGGTTCCTCGGTTGGTAATGTGGACATCGATGTAGGTTTCTTGGCCGTCCCAAAGATTGGTGGTCATCAGCGCAAGACCTTCAGGCCCAAGTGGCAAGCGGTGATTGAGCGCAATGAGGTCGGGACTGTGGACGCGCGAGGCTTTCATCATCTCGATGAACGATGCCTCTTTTTCTGGACGCAGATCGCCGCAGACGAGGTCGAATTTGTATAAGGCCCATTTGTAATCGCGGCAAAGATTGACCATCATGTCGTGACGGGCTTTTTCGCTTTCTGGGGTATCGCCAAAGCCATCAGGCCCGCCCCAATGACCGAGGCGGGTATCCATTTTTTTGGCTGTTTGATAGACGAGATCCAGGCCACGAGGAAATTGTTTACGGAAGCGAGGAGACTGCTCAAGGACACCAGTGAAATTTTTGCCATCGACGAAGCCTGCATCGAAGGCATAGATGTCGAGGATCATGCCATACTCATCACGGAGCCATTGGAAGAACGCCAGGTTGGCTAAGGTCTGCGCCTCGGTAGTGCCTTCATTGGTATTATTGATCCACGTGAAATACTGAGCGAGACTCGGAGTGGATTGATCGGCACCGGCCTTGGGGGCTGGTGATTTTTGCGCAAGCAATGGCAAACAAAGAGCGGCGGCGAAGGCAATGGCACAACGTTTCATGTGTTTTGATAGTCACGTAACAGAAGAGCCGCAAGGAGAAATTGTCCAAAATTCTTTGCGCAAATCAGGGATTGCGCCGCTTGTCCGATGCGTCTAGCGTCTGCGCCTGTGTCTGCCCTACTATCTGCTAGTGAAATCCGCCTGAGTTATGGCTATCAAACCTTGCTCGATGGCGTAACCATCGCCGTGGCCGCAGGCGAGAAATGCGGGCTTGTGGGGCGGAATGGCTGCGGGAAGTCGAGTCTGCTGAAAATTCTCACCGGTCAGCAAAAGGCCGATAGCGGTGACATTTCGGTGCGCCGTGGGTTGCGGATTGGGCATTTGCCGCAGGAGTTTGATATGCAGGCCGATGAATCGGTGCTGGGACACATCGAAGGAGGAGCCGCGGACGTGATTCGTGCGATGGAGCGCTACGAAAACGGCGATGGCAGCGATGCGGAATTGTCCGACATGCTGCATCTCATCGAGCATGCCGATGGCTGGAACTTGCATGCGCGGATTCGGGCGCTGGCTACGTCGCTGAGTTGTCCGCCACTCGATGCTGTGCTCGGCCCGCTTTCTGGTGGAGAAAAACGCCGCGTTTCGCTCTGCCGCGCTCTGGCATCGCAGCCGGATCTTTTGTTGTTAGATGAACCGACGAACCACCTTGATTCGGCATCGACAGCGTGGTTAGAAGATTTTTTGCGGAGCTTTGCTGGGGCGGTGGTCTTTGTGACGCATGATCGATATTTCCTCGATGAAATCGCCACGCGCGTAGTGGAACTGGATCAAGGCCGAGCGTTTTCTCACCCGGGAAATTATACCGCGTATTTGGAATCGAAAGCCGTGAGACAAAGCATTGCCGAGCAATCGGAGCGTCGCCGACAACGTTTCCTGCGCGAGGAATTGCAATGGGTAAGAGCCGGAGTGAAGGCGCGAACGACGAAATCGAAACATCGCTTGGATCAATTTTATGCCATCGCAGGAATTGAAGCTCCCCCCGAAGAACGGGAGATGGATCTTTTGATTCCGCCAGCGCCTGAGATTGGAAACATCGCGGTCGAATTGGAAAAAGTCACGGTTTCTGTAGGTGAGGCCAAGCGGGTGTTGTTTCGCGATTTGAATCTCTCGATTCGTCCAGGGGAATGCACGGGCATCGTGGGTCGTAACGGCGTCGGCAAGACCACGCTACTGCAAGTCTGCCTTGGTCAGCGCCAGCCCGACGGAGGAACAGCAACGATCGGGAAAAAAGTGCGCGTCAATTTCATCGATCAAACGCGCATGGCGCTTGATGGCACAGGCTCGTTGTTAGATGAAGTAGCGGATGGTATGGAGAAGATTGATTTCGGCGGCCAGACCATGAGCGCACGCACCTACTTGCGAAGATTTCTTTTTGATGATCGCCGCATCAACGAACGCGTCGATCTGCTTTCCGGAGGGGAAAAAGCCCGCCTCATGCTCGCTAAGGTTTTGAAAAATGGCGGTAATTTGTTAGTGCTCGATGAACCGACGAACGATCTCGATTTGCCATCCTTGCGCATGCTCGAAGAAGCCATCGCCGACTTCGATGGAGCGGTGATTGTTGTCTCTCACGATCGCTACTTTCTCGACCGGATTTGCGATCAAATTGTCGCCTTTGAGGACGGCGAAGTCATCGTTCATCCAGGAAATTATTCTTACTACCTCGAAAAACGCCGCGCCCGCGAGCAACGCGACCGCATGCAGGCGCAGGCGGCAAAGCAGACGGCCAAGCGAGTCAGCACAGAAGCACCAGCAAAGCCACGCAAGCTGACTCTCGCCGAGCGCAAAGAACTCGATAGCATCGAAGCGACCATTCTCTGCGCCGAGGAAGAAGTGGCCGAGTTGGAAGCCTTGCTCAACGACCCAGAATTTCACAGCACTCGCTTTCAAGAAGTTGCGTCCACCCTGCAACAACTCGAAGAAAAGAAAGCTCGCACCGCAGCACTTTACACGCGATGGGAAGTGCTCGAAGCACTGGAGCAAGCATCGCAAACTCCCACCACGTGATCTATGCCACGCGCTCTCATTGCATGTGACAAATTCAAAGGATCGCTCAGTGCGATTGAGGCGTGTCATGCGATAGCTCGTGGGCTACCGCATGACTGGGAATGTGACATTTGTCCCATTGCCGACGGCGGCGAAGGATTTACCGATGCCATGGTGCAAGCCACTGCGGGGCGTTGGATCGAATGCGAAAGCCATGATGCACTAGGCCGCAGCATCACCGCGAGCTACGGAGTCATTCAGCAGCAAGAAAAAACCATAGCAGTCATGGAAATGGCAGCTGCGAGCGGAATATGGCGCATTGCTGCTGAGGATCGTGATGTTTTTCGCTCCAGCACCTTTGGCGTAGGCGAAATGTTGCGTCATGCGGCTGAGGTCATGAAGGCAGACGAAATCCTCGTAGGCATTGGCGGCAGCGCCACCAATGACGGCGGCGCGGGCATGGCTATTGCGCTAGGCGTGAAATTCCTCGATGTGCATGGCAACCGACTCTCGGGACATCCTCTCTCTCTGCAAAAACTTCATGCCATCGAGCACGACGAAACATTTCGCCTACCGCCGATTCGTGTCGCATGTGATGTCAGCAATCCTCTGTGCGGATCTCATGGAGCAAGTTACATTTACGGCCCACAAAAAGGCGCGACAGCCGAACAAGTTGCCATCCTCGACGAAATCCTGAGAAATATTGCCGAAATCTCCGGCGCAGCATCGCTCGCTCAAAATGCCGGTGCCGGTGCTGCGGGTGGATTAGGATTCGGCCTTATGGCCTTTGCAGCAGCCGAGATGATTCCCGGTTTTTCCTTAGTTTCTGAAGCACTTCATTTGCGCGAGCGCATCGAGAAAGCCGATCTCGTCATTACCGGCGAAGGTTCGCTTGATGAACAATCTTTGCTAGGAAAAGGGCCATTCGGCATCGCTCTGCTCGCAAAAGAACGGCAAAAACCTTGCATGGGATTTGCTGGCTACATCGAAGCACGTGATCAGTTAGCACCACATTTTGAGTGCCTTGCGGACATCGTTTCTCTAGGCCATCCGCAGGAGTATTGCATGAGCCATGCCGCATCCTTGCTGGAAGAGTTGGTGCGCCGATGGCTCGTGACCCGTTGATGACAAACATCGGCGCAATGAAACACTTTGCACGCTCGTATTTGTCTGAATGCGTACCATCTTTGCTCTGTTATTTTTATCTATCAGTAGCCTCAAGGCATCCTCGTATGACGTGGTCGTCTATGGCGGAACTTCCGCTGGTGTCATCGCCGCCGTTCAGGTGAAAAAAATGGGCCACACGGTGCTAATCGTGAGTCCTGACCAGCATCTCGGCGGCCTCAGTGCGAGTGGACTCGGGTGGACCGATTCGGGAGACAAAAGCACCATTGGCGGATTAGCGCGAAATTTTTACCATCGCATCTACCTCGCCTACCAAGACGATGCTGCATGGAAATGGCAAAAGCGCGAATCTTACGGAAATCGCGGACAAGGCACATCTGCCATTGATGGTGATTCGCGTACCATGTGGATTTTTGAAGCTAAGGTCGCGGAACGGGTTTTTGAGGATTTGATTCGAGAGCACAATATCCCATTGCTCCGCAACGAAAGACTCCAACGCCCCTCGGATGTCAAAAAAATCGGTGCTAGGCTCAGCGAG
This sequence comes from Verrucomicrobiaceae bacterium, assembly GCA_027487435.1. Lineage (GTDB taxonomy): Bacteria > Verrucomicrobiota > Verrucomicrobiia > Verrucomicrobiales > Akkermansiaceae > UBA956. The sequence goes on from JAIYDP010000428.1 coordinate 40,422, forward strand.
ATCACCACAGTATCAGGAAAGTCTTTCCATGCCAAAATGTTCATCGATGCGACTTATGAAGGCGATCTCATGGCCGCCGCCGGTATCACTTATCGCGTAGGCAGAGAGTCCTCCGCAGAATATAATGAACCTCTCAATGGCAATATCCCACAACATGCGCGCAGCCATCAATTTCTCTACAAGGTCGATCCCTATATCATTCCAGGGGATCCTTCCAGCGGCCTACTCCCTCGCATCGATGCTGCCCCCATCGGCACGGAAGGGCAGGCAGATCAGCGCGTTCAGGCCTATTGCTACCGCATGTGTCTGACAAACCATTCAGAAAATCGTATCCCCTTTCCTAAGCCCATCGGCTACGATGCAAAACAATACGCGTTACTGCTGCGCTACATCCAAGCAGGCTGGGACAGCAAAGGCATTCGCGCGAAATTTGATCCCATCCCGAATCACAAAACCGACACCAACAATCACGGGGCTTTTTCTTTTGATAACATCGGTATGAATTACGAATATCCCGATGCCTCTTACGAAAAACGCCAAGCGATCCTCGAAGAACATCGCACCTACCAACAAGGCCTCCTGTATTTCCTCGCAAATGACCCATCCGTCCCGGAAACCATTCGCAAAGACATTTCCGCGTGGGGCTTGCCACGCGATGAATTCATCGACAACGGCCACTGGCCCCACCAAATCTACGTGCGTGAGGCTCGGAGAATGGTCGGTGATACGGTCGTCACACAAAATCATCTCACCGGCAAAACAGCCACTCCGGAGAGTATCGGCATGGGCAGTTACAACATGGATTCTCACCACGTCCGCCGTTACGTTGATGCAGAGGGGTATGTGCGGAACGAAGGCGACGTTCAGGCCAAGCTCGCTGGGCCTTATCGAATCGACCGCGGCAGCATCTTCCCGAAAAAATCACAAGCCGAAAACTTGCTTGTACCGGTCTGCTGTTCTGCTAGCCACATTGCTTACGGCAGCATCCGCATGGAACCCGTTTTCATGATCCTTTCGCAAAGTGCTGCAACTGCCGCAGTCCTGGCCATGGAAAAAAATTGCTCCGTTCAAGACCTCCCCTACTCTACCCTACGCGCGAAACTTATCGCCGATGGACAAATTCTGGAAAAACCCTAAAGGAAATGAGAATTATTGATCCAAATCCAGAATCTCTTCATCCAACTCACGCATGAAGCGCTTCAGTTCCAACACCCTCGCTCTCATTCCTTGCATTTGCTCGCGATCCAACCTCGGCAATACATCGCGGTTCCGCGCCAACTGTGGTCCTCGCTCCGACTTCCGCACCTTGGCCAAGTTCGGCTCTACCCCTGGCTTTTTCATCATCTGCGCCAACTGCGAAGCCGAAATCACATAACTCCTCACCCGACCACTCCGCGCGATCGCTAGGCCAATCGCACGACCTTCCAAATCAAATACCGGAGCGCCACATTCTTCAGGATTCAAGACCAAGTCTGACTGAATCACCGCAGGAAATCCATCACGCACCGCACTGATGTCGCCTCCCATGCGCTCCATCACTTGATTTTGCCGCTGCAAGGACTCGGCACCCTCTTTTTTTTGCTCGAGTGTCACATTCAGCGTTTGCTCCACACCGTCTCGCAACACCAGAAATTTCACTTGCTGCTGCGGTGTCATTCGCGATAGCAACGAACGAAATTCCATGGGACCTTTCACCGAAGATCCGTCCAATTGTCGTATCACATCACCAGCCAACATCCCCGCCTTTTCTGCTGGGGATTTTTTCACAACTTGCTCCACCTCGACGCCATTGTTTTCCTTGGTCGATTTCACAATAACTCCCGCAAACGCCTGATCACTCATTCTCAAAGATCGCTCATTCACACTAACCACACCCAAATTCAAAGGACTATCACCGGGTCCTGCCGCAATCAAAAATGAACCCAATTGTGGCTTGGCACCTACCGCCCAAACCACCGGCTTCAATCGCTTACCTTTGAGCTGCAACACGGCAATGTCTTCATCCTCGTACACCGCTGCAATCGTCGCGGAAATCTCTTCATTGTTTCCTGTGACGCATTGCAATGTTTGGTCTTTGTACTTGGCGATTTCGCTCCATTTGGTCAGCACACGATCCCCCTCACCCACCACCGTGCCGATCGATAGAAGCTTTTTCGACTGAAACCAAATCCACACCACAGATTTCCCCGCCTCTTGGGTAATGGGAGACAACACATCAAACATCTCACCCGCCTGCAATCGTAAGGCGGAACGATCATCTTCGGTTTGAAACGGCGGTGCTTGGGTTGAGCGTTGCGCCGTCGCCAGCACCGTCAACATCATCCATCCTAGAATTTGCTTTGTGATCATAGTCGTTAAATACAGTATCTTTTATTTGGCGGCTGCACCGCGTTTCACAAGTTCGATTTCTTTCTCCATCTTCTCGCTACCACGCACGATGGTGATTTTCACTTTGTCGCCCACTTGCTTGCGCAGCAGTTCGTTGCGAAGATCGTCGAGAGTGCGAATTCGCTCACCCTCCAGTGCTAGCAAAAGATCCCCCGGCTGCACATCCGCCTCTAACGCTTTTGACCCAGGAGCAATTTGCCCCACCACCAAGCCATAACGATTCGCTCCGAGCACCAGACCAAGAACCGGCATTTCTTCATTTTGTTGTGGATCGAGTTGAAGAGTGCCCCATTGCTCGCCAGCAAGCATGCGTTTCCAATCTTCGTCAAAGCCATCGACACCAGCATGATTGTTGACCTTTAACCCTTGGCCAATGTTGGAATTGATGCCCACAAGGTTGCCCCTCAAATCAAAAAGCGGCCCACCTGAATCACCGCCGATCAAGGTACACTCGGTCGTTAAAAAAATCCCTGGCCCCTTGGAAATGACTCGCCCAAAACGCACTGGCGGTGTCCGTGCGGGATCGAAGCCCGAAGCATGCCCCATCGCCACCACCCAATCGCCGACCTTGAGTTTGCGCGATGAAGCCCGAGGCGCGAAGTCATATTTCCCCTTTTCCACGATCCTCACCATTCCTAAGTCCTTGGCGAAATTTGCGCCCAGCACCTTACCTGTCAGTGTTTTGCCATCGGGGAAGACGACTTGCATCGTTTCCTGGCCTTGGATCACGTGAGCTGCGGTCAAAATGAGCCCGTCTTGATCAGCCAGCACCCCCGAGCCAGAGCTATTCTGATCAGGAGAAACCAGCGCTACAGTAATCGGCATGCGCAATGCCGAAATTTTTTGCACCTGCTCCTGCATCGCCCGCAAAGCGTTGATGTCCGCCACAGGCTCGGCAAATGCGACACTGAGAGATAAGAGAAATAGTATGTACTTCATACGATGCATCTTACAGAGCGACACATCGCTGTCAATTTTTCTCAACAAGTCACAGGGAGTATCATGGAACGCGAAAATGTTTTTTCTCGTCACTCGGAAAAAAGGGATCCGCGACGAGAAGGCCTGACTTCAATCCTTCGACATCAACGATGTTATTGTTATACGGACTAAAAACAAAGCCAGGCTTTCCCGGAACGGGCATCGCTACTGGCGGCACGCTCGGGTTATTTCCCTCTATACCAATTGACCTCGTGCTAAAAACCGGCATCAAACTAGATCCGCCTAAAATGTTGGAATCCACCAAACGAAAACTCGACGCTTGATAATAGTAAGCAACGGAATCATTGCCGAAACTTTTGATCTGCGTGTCTCCGCTGCTAACCAGAAATTGCGCATCCAAGTTCTGATGCTCTGCCCCCTCTTGATCCGGACGGAATTCGGTTTGACTCGATGAAGTGATCTTAAGACCAATGAGTTCTGGTGCATATTGACTCTCCACACCTAACCAACTCCCTCGATCTTCGCTCTTCATTTCTACCACTCCCGTAGTCCCACTTCTCATCAAAGTGGACGGCATCGGTTGAATTTCGATACCATCTCTCGTATTCAAGTCGCTTAACCATTCATGTACTTTAGCCTTGTCCAAATTTCCACCTAGCAGATCAAGCGGTGTTTCGCTCTTGATCAATGTTGTGCTAATGGAAATATCTTTAGGTTTCCTTGCGTGAATAGCCATGAGGCGTTCTAGTGCATTACATTCTTGCTCGCTACCGTTGAGAGTCAGAATCCCCGCCTCTTCATCATAGTGAATCTGAGCACCATCGATGATCCCATGCTCGCGCAACAAACGATATACCTTTCCTCCTAAATTGCTCGCAACGTTTTCATGAACAACGTCGAGATCCACAAGTGACTTCTCAAGCATCTCCAGCAAATCAGGAGATACATCAACATGAATCTTTTTGGGTTGCAGAGCCGCCGGTAATGCCGACAGCGTTACGATCTGTCCATTGCGATCGACTTTCATTCCTGCCAAAGCAGCAACGTATTCTACCGCATCGAGCCATTTTTTGCCTTTGAGCGAAAACGTCAACAGTTTGTCGGAGGAGCCATCGATAACATACTTTAGCTTGAGGGGAGTATCAGCACTACAATAGCATGCATCAAGGTAGGCTTCGTCGATAATTTTTAAAGCCGTGCGCAGACTGACCTGCCTGCCTTGGCACTCCCTCAAAACAAAATCCTTCAATTGCTCCGGCTGATGCGTCGTGATGAAAGCTCCTGATTGATTCTGGGAAAATGCTTGGCGCCGAGAAGAATGCTCCCGAGCAAACTGAGGTTCTGAGGTCTTACGTCTTGCTGATTCTCTCTGTTCATTCAAGTCAGTGCTGTGTTCATCGCGACCAGAAAGAAGCCACGGAAAAACCGCTAGAAGAACCAAAAGAGCAATAAGGCCCAACCACATTGTCAGCTTTTTCATCGATTCACCAACGTAACAAATTCCCCTTTCTGGGCAAGAAGGAAATTTTCCTTTCTCCAGTAGATGGATGGAAATCCTCAGCATTGCTTGCGCCTGATCGATAATTGCTTCAAAAATTCTCGATTTTGTGATCTGATCTTGACACAATCGGCAACTTCGGCAACTTTGCGCGCCCCGAATCCATCACTGCATGAAATATTCCATTGCTACGCTCACTGTTCTAGGCCTGTCTTGGCTCGCTGTCCCCAGTGTTCGTGCGCAGGATGCGCCCGCCACTGAACCGAAAAAAGAAGAAGCCATGTTTGCCATGACCACCACTGCTCCCGCTGATGTCGCGACAGTCCCCGCCGATGCTGAAAAAACGGCTTCTGGTTTGGCCTCAAAAATGCTGAAAAAAGGTTCGGGAGAAACCAAACCCGTTGCCGCCGATAATGTTACGGTCCATTATTGTGGTTGGACCTTAGACGGCAAAAAGTTCGATAGCTCCTTGGATCGCAATGAACCCACAAGTTTCCCGTTAAGCGGCGTCATTAAGGGTTGGACAGAGGGTCTGCAACTGATGACCGAAGGAGAAATTCGTCGCTTTTGGATTCCCGCCGATCTGGCTTACGGTGAAAACCCCGGCGGTGGTAGTCCAGGCGGAATGCTGGTATTTGACGTGGAATTAATTTCCATCAAAGCCGCACCTAAAACTCCAGCCGATGTCGCCGCTGCTCCCGCCGATGCAAATAAAACCGCTTCTGGTCTCGCTAGCAAGTTGTTGGCAGAGGGCAAAGGGGAAAGCTTTCCCAAGCTCAAAAGCGTCGTAACCGTTCATTATAGCGGCTGGACCACGGACGGAAAATTGTTTGATAGCTCCCTAGAGCGCGGGTATGCCAGCCACCTTTGCACTCAATCGCGTCATCCTTGGATGGCAAGAAGGCGTGCAATTGATGAAGGCAGGAGAAAAACGCCGCTTTTGGATTCCTGCCGAACTTGCGTATGGCGCGAACCCACCTCCAGGCGCTCCAAAAGGAATGCTTGTTTTCGATGTCGAGTTACTCTCGTTCAAATAATGTTTTTTGCCACCGTGATGGAATCGGTAGACATCGCGGACTTAAAATCCGTTGCCGAATAGGCGTGCCGGTTCGAGTCCGGCCGGTGGCACCAACATTGTTTTCGATCGATCGACATTTGCGAAATTCATCGCAATCTACGATGCACATTTTGGCAGTTAGGCTTTGATTTCCATGGCGTTTCATGGCCGCAGTGGTTTGCGTCTCAAGATGCTACCTCAAGGCATGAAAACGTTGCTCGGAAGAACCATGGGAAAGAATTTTGATCTGCTACATCTGATTTGGGATAAAATTTCTACGCTTTTTTGTCTTGCCATCTGAGAATTCTTTCTGCTAAGGTGAACGTCCACTTGAACACAAGTTTACCATTTTCTGAATATGAATCCTGACCGCGCCACCTTAAATTTCCTCAACAGTTTTCCCGAAGAAGCCCGTAGCAAGGGCGATCTATTGCAAAAGGATGGAGCAGTAACGCAGATTTTCGGCAATCATTTGTTCATTCAAGGACGTGTCGAAGACGAATCTGGCATCCATCGCACAAGTTTACGCCTCCAGGGCAACCGCTGGTTCGGAAGTTGCACAGCGGAAGACGAAATCATCGCTGGCGCTTGCCAATATGCCACGATGATGGAGCGCATGCATCGCGGCGAGGATTTGCCGGAATCTCCCAACGAATTCGATGATGCACCGATCATCGATCTCATCGAAGACAAACTCGGACGCGAACTGGATGACAAAGAGGCTGATTTCGTTACGAAAATCGAGAAACGCTACCGTCGTTACGTGATTGAAGGTGAAGTTCATGATCACGACATGGTGCGCATTTCGCCGCGCTGGGAGATTACCAGTTACGAACCTTTGGAGCTTTGGCCGATGCCACCTAGCGACATTCTGGAGTTCTGGAACTACATCGCCTACGCCTTCTACAAGAAAAAACTCCCCTACCCTGAGTTCATGAACATCATCACCGATTTGGAATCGGTGCAGAAAAAGATGGCCGAGTGGGAGCAGGAACGCGAGGTGGCATCTTGGTATGATCGCATCGAACGCGTCAATGAACGCCCACCGATTGTGCCGCCGTTTATGGCAGAGGTGCGTTTGGTCGCGACGATCAACGAGGGCCGCATAGAGATTCGTGAAATCGGCGGTGAGTGGTTGCAATTGCGGGAAAAAACTGACATTGACCGCTACTACGGATTGTTCATGGAAGCGGGAATGCGCCTTGACCCACAAAGCCAAATTCTTTGGGAGCACTTCATTTCCTTTCACCGCAAAGAGGGCGATACCATTTTGGATTTCGATCAAGAAGAGGCATGCCGCTTCATGAATCGCTTGTTCCGTCAGCCCGCACTGAAAGGCTACCTCGTCAATCTCGACGAGCGTATTTTCAAGGTGGTGGAAGAAGCGCTGGCATGGAAATGCGAGGATGATCCTTATGATTCGGGGCACTTTGCCTTGCAATTGATCACCAGCGCTGGAGAGAATGTTTCCCACTCCGTGCGTCTGCTTCCTGGACGTGTGGAACTGTATCAATCCGACGAAACGGTATTCCCGGGCCCGCCTCGCTGGCTGAATGAAACGGAAATTCAACCACGTTATTTCATTCCAAAGCGGGTCATCGACTCCTTGGAAGGCGTGGAATTTTTGCGAAAAATTGGAGCTTCGCTGCCAGAATCCTTAGCCAAGCGGGTAACGGATCTGGAACTCAAGCCGAAGTTGGAACTCAAGTTGGTCGCAGGTCTTACCTCTGCCGAAACCGAGCACTTGGTGGTGGATGTCACCGCTCTAGAAGTCAAAGGCCGCCGCACCGAGCGCTTGGTCAAGGAAGGCTGGGAACTCGTGGAACAGCAGGTCGTCAAAGGCAAGCAATTGCTTCGCTTTGCTCGTGAGGATCTCTACGTCATTCCGAAAATTCTCGAAGACATGTCTCTGACGTATGATGACAAGTTGGTGTCTTTCAAAACGCGCTTGACCAAGAATTTCCCTGAAAAATTTGCCGACTGGGTGCGCAGCATGCCACCTTATGTCGAACTGGACATCGATGTGCGACTGAAGTCCATCCTCAATGACCCAGTCAGTGCGGCTGTGCGCTTCGAAGTCGTCAACCAAGAGATTGACTGGTTTGACCTACGCATCGTCATCGACGTGCAGGGGGTCAATCTTTCCAAAGCGCAAATTCGCCAACTTGTGGCAGCGCGTGGCGGTTACGTGCGGATGGAAGATGGTTCGTGGATGCGCTTAGAAATCAAGCTCGACCCCGAGCAACGGGATGCGGTCACGCGCCTAGGACTTGATCCCTTTGACCTATCGGGCGAAACGCATCGGATGCACGCCTTGCAATTGGCAGATCCGAAGGCCGCAGAAGTCTTCGATCCGAAAGCTTGGAAAAAAATCAAGGATCGCGCCAATGACATCGTCATTGAAGTGGATGCGGAAGTCCCCACCACACTCAATGCCACACTGCGCCCCTACCAGGTGGACGGCTTCAAGTTCCTCGCCTACCTCTCGACGAACAACTTCGGCGGCATCTTGGCTGACGATATGGGTCTAGGTAAAACGATCCAGTCGATCACCTACATCCTCTGGTTGCGCGAGCAAGCGATGACCAAAGCGGGATACCGCAAAAAACCTGTGCTCATCGTCTGTCCCAAGTCGGTTCTCGACGTCTGGGTCACAGAGGTCAATAAATTTGCCCCTGGAATGTCGGTGAAAATTCTTCGCAACCGCGATGACATCGATGTCGATTTCTTCCAGAACACCCTCGATATGCTCGTCATGAACTACGCGCAGTTGCGCGTTTGTGGTGAATACTTGAACAAAGTTGCTTGGCTCACCGTGATTCTGGACGAAGGTCAACAAATCAAGAATCCGGACTCGAAAGCAGCAAAAGCAGCACGCGAGCTGGATGCAGGAAATCGCTTGGTCCTTACTGGAACGCCGATTGAGAACCGCTTGATGGACATGTGGTCGTTGATGGCCTTTGCCATGCCCGGCGTTCTTGGTTCTCGTGCTTACTTCAAAAAACGCTTCGACAAACGCAAGGACCCGAGCAGCCAGCAACGCCTTGCTGCGCGCTTGCGTCCGTTCCTGATTCGCCGCACCAAGTTGCAAGTGGCACAAGACTTGCCTCCACGTACCGAAGAAGAGGTTTACGCAAAAATGGAAGGCGTGCAGGCCGAGCTTTACAAAGCCGAACTCAAACGCATCCAGAAAGCCTTGCTCGGTGTCGATTCCGACGAAGCGGTCAAGAAAAACTCCTTTGCCATCCTGCAAGGACTCATGCGCTTGCGCCAAATCTGCTGCCACCCTGGCCTCATCGATCCAAAGTATCTCAAGGAAGAAAGCGCCAAGATGGAATCCTTGTTCTATCTTCTCGATCAACTCCACGAAGAAGGACACAAGGTTCTGGTGTTCTCGCAGTTTGTTTCCATGCTCGACCTCATCAAGTCGCGCTTGGAAGTCAACAGCCGTCCTTACAATTACCTCACAGGCCAAACGAAAGATCGTAAGGGCGAAATTGAGAAATTCCAGACGACCAAAGATCCAAGCGTATTCTTGCTATCGCTCAAAGCCGGTGGTGCTGGTCTAAACCTGACATCGGCCTCCTACGTCATTCTTTACGACCCATGGTGGAACCCCGCTGTGGAGAATCAGGCCATCGACCGAACCCACCGGATCGGCCAAAAGAACAAGGTCATCGCCTATCGTTTGCTGACACGCGATACGGTAGAAGAAAAAATCCGCGTTCTCCAGCATCAGAAGACACAACTTGTCATCAACGTGCTGGGCGACGAAGGCTTTGCAACCAACCTTGGCCTCGACGATCTTGCCTTCATCCTCAACCATGGCGGCGAAGAGGATCTCTCCAACCGCATCCCTGAGGAAGAAGACGACGACGACGCGTAAGCCCTAGCTTTCGTTTTTTCCCAAGTTCCTAAATTCAACGCGAGGCATGGTTCGCCATGCCTTGCCGCGCACGGGATTTCACGGTCGCTGTGGCAGGCATGCTACGATGCTGCCCCAAGGCCTGAAATGCCCTGCGCACAAATGATGGCGGCGATCTACTTTGGATTGCGGGACGATAGCAAGACTGAGCATTTTTTACAAAAATTCCCGCTTTCCTTGCTTTGCTTTGACCTTTTTCTCAGCTATGGCACCTTGTGGCGACGCGTCGATAGAACTGCCGCACACAACAACATGGAACTTACTCAAGAAGCTTACGGAACTTGGAGCGGTGGTCGCTTCATGCACTATGGAGAAACCCTGAGCGAGGAACGCTTTTGCGATTGCATTCGCCTCGCTTATGAATCGGGATTTCGCACCTTTGTCACAGCTGACGTTTATGGCAATGGCCGCGCGGATGATTTGTTAGGCAAGGCCTTGGATGGCATCGATCGATCTTCGTATTGCTTGGTTGGGATGATCGGCCATGATTTTTATGAAGGACAACGCAAGGGCAACTCGGGTTATCCTCGTTTTACCGATCCCGAATTGCGCGGGCCGGACCAATACGAAGCCTACTTACGCATGGCTTGCGAAAAATCTCTCGAACGCCTGCGCACCGATCATTTTGACCTAGTGATGCTCCACAACCCTGATGAAATCGGTTACACCAACGAGAAGGTCTGGAATGGCATGGCAAAGCTGCGTGAAGATGGCCTATCGCTGATGCTTGGCACCGCGCCAGGGCCGGCGAATGGTTTTACGCTCGATACGATTCATAACATCGAAACCTACGGCGAGTTGATCGACTGGACGATGGTGATTCTCAATCCACTAGAGCCATGGCCGGTGGGTCTGGCTTTGGAGGCGCATGCCAAACACAATGTCCGCGTATTGACCCGCGTTGTCGATTACGGCGGCGTATTTACCGACGAGTTTTCCGCTGATCACGAATTCAAGCCGGGGGATCATCGCACTTACCGTCCCGCAGGATGGGTGGGGCACGGCATCGAGAAAATGGAACGCATGCGCCCGATTGCTGAGCGTCACGGGCTGACCATGCTGCAATTTGCTGCGATCTGGAACCTCTCGCAGCCAGCGGTGAAGAGTGTGGTGCCGACATTTTTGCAAGAAAATGGCGAAGGCAAGAGACCGATCGAAGACAAGATTCGCGACTTTGTGCCTCTACCAGACGTTCGTCTTTCTGCTGAAGAGGTCGAGGAAGTGCGTCGCATCGGTGACAACACCGGCTGCATGATGCTCAAAGGAGCAAGCAATCGCCACGAGAAAAGCGAACGCGCCGATGAATGGCCGATGCGCCCTGAGTTGTTAGAAGTCGGAGCACGCTACAACATCGGCACGAATTGGTGATCCATGGGTGTATGGCAACACCATGCACCTTACGGAATTTTCAGCCACAAGAAATCGAGTTTTTCTGGAATCGTGATGGTAATCCCGTTTGCGCTGCGAACCGCAGTACCACGGCCACCGAGGATGGTGATGTTTCCCTTGCTGGCGGCTTTTTCGAGCGGCAGTTCAAACGTGGCGGAAGCATGGCGTTCGCGAAATAGCAGAACGTATGTCGCGGCGGCGGATGTCGAAGAAAAACCTGTCCACGCGACACCATCGGGAGCATTTGCTATGGGGACGATGGCCCCGCCGTGCATCGCGGCGCGTTCTTTTTTCCATGTGGCGATGAAAGGTTTCATCTGTGCTGTGACCTCGGACGGCAGATTGGATACCTCACAAAACGCCAAGGGGCTGGCCATCATCGTGATGGCGAAAAGGGTGTCGGCCCGGTAGCGCGCCGGAGCAAGCGGGTCATCGCCATACTTGGCTTGATTTCGCGCGGGATTGAGCAACTCCATGCGCAGGCGCAGTGGATCGACGACGTGGGAAAGCTGCCAGAGATTGCGCAACGTCAGGTGCGGCCAGTAGGTCCCCCAGTCGGTGTAGCGGTTTTCGAGATACACGGGACCGATGTCCGGTAGCCCAAAATAACCGGGGCGGATTTCTGCGGTGATATCGAGATCGAACGAAACTCCACCTTTCGACCCATCAAGGATGCGGTCAAACATCGCGCGTTGGCGATCTAACGAAAGCGCGTTGAGGGTTTTCATGGAATCGATTTTGAAACTTGCGATGCCTAGTTTTTGATGCAAGTCCAACAAATGATCGGCATCTTTTTTCCAGTTTGCGGCATCATTGCTGGAATCAGGGCCAAACCACAGGCCAAACTTCATGCCCTTGGCCTGAGCCGCTTGCACCACGGGCTCTAGCCCACGCGGAAAACGAACAGGATCCGGTGTCCAGAATGCTGGATCCGCCGCCCAATAGCCATTCCAGACGCCTTTGCCACGCGCATCTGCCGAGTTCGCCGAACGGCCTTTTTGCCAACCATCATCGATCTGGATGATATCCACGCCGAGAGCGGCTCCCGCAGCAACTTCTTGAAGGAGAAACTCCTCATTGATTCGCGCATCGCGATTTCGGTCCCCCCAAGTGTTGCTGAGAAGCTGTCCATCGCGTCCCGATTGGTAGGCACGCATCGCTCGCTGCGCCGCGTGAAGAGCACGGGTGCGACCCGCAGCGCCACCGTGGTAGGCGATGGCTGCCACGGGATCGCCATGAGACAAAGCAGTGATGGCACGCATGCCAGGACGAATGCGGAAATCAACCACCTTGGGGTCAGGACGAGCGTGCGGCAAGGGAGAAAATTGCAGGAAGGCGATGCCCGAGCCATCGAGAGTATGCTCTGCGGCCAGCACGCAACCCCGCACCTCAAACGGCGATTCATTGGCCCACAAAAGCCACTCTTTTTCGTCCACAAGTTCATTCTGATGATCGCTTTGATCACGCAGTACGGTTTCGATGATCCGCAGATGGCGTGGCAATAAGCGCAAGGTGTCGCCGCCTGCTTCGACCTTCGGCGCAGGAGCTTGTTTGGTCGGTTCGGTCTCGATGCCCGATGCTTCGCGTTTCTCGACTGGCGCGCTAGACTGGCTATTTTCCTTGTTTTTCTCAACCTCGGGGTATTCTACGATGGCTCCGGCTAGGTTCGGAAAAATCCAAAGCACTTGTTGCTGGGACGCGGACTTTCCTTGTGTGCGCAGGGCGATGCGCAAGCCTTCTGCCGCGACGGCGGTGCGACGTGAAGTGGAAGCGGTGACATCGAGCGCAGCGGAAGATTTCCCGGGAGTCGGTGCGAGCCACTGAAAGTCAGGATTTTTTGCTTGGAAGGAAACGGCTTGCAATCCCGCCTCGGTAGCCACCCACGAGCGCTCAAAGGAGGAATTGCCAACAGTGATCGTTCCAGCCTCCCATCGAGCATAACACTCGCCGAATTCGTGTTTTCCAATTTCGGCAGCGAACGCAGCAACGTTCCAACACAACACCACCAACAGACGAAACAGCAGAAATTTCATAACACCCCCAAGATGAAACCAGTCAGACCACAAGACAAGAGCAAAGCTGCAGGCTGTTCGCCACCTCCAGCAGAACTTGTGCGCGTCATGGAAGCCCCTTGGCCTAGTGCCAGACTTCTCTGGGGCGTAGGGCTGCCAGCCAATGGATACTTTTGCCTTCCTTCCCAACGGGCAAAATCGCGTGAGGCTAGCCTTTTACGCGACGCTTCATCGTGCGGCCCGCTTCAATCCCAGAGATCGGTTTCCTCAACGATGTTGCTATTTTTCCGTAACAGACCAAGATACTCTTCTTGAAATATTAGAGTCTTGCGATGCACTTCCTGATTCCCCGATGAAGCGTCCCGTTGGGACGCATTGAGTTTTAATACCTCGCGTCATAAAGTTTTGTGATAGGAAGACAGTGCTTCCAGCCTGTCTCGGCAAACGGGCGTCCCGCCTGTTTC
>JAIYDP010000010.1 GCA_027487435.1 Verrucomicrobiaceae bacterium
CCCCCCCACCCCCCCCACCGCATGTTTCCCCCCCTGTTGTCCCACCTCTCATTGAAACAATGGTGGGGGGGGGGGGGGGGGGGGGGGGGGTCATCCTGTGTATATCATGTGTTGTTGTTGTCCCTGATTCTAATGCGACAGCGGCGTCGGCTGGGGTTGTCGGGAGGTTTAAAAAGAAACAAAAAAAGAAAAAAGAGCTCGCCAAAGAAGCCGCGGCCAACGGCGCGAGCGCCTACGATGAGGCCCTAGCGCTCGAAGTTAATGAGCGCTTTAACGATGCCGTCCGTCTTTTATCAGATCACATCGACGTCATTCGCGAAAACGCGTCAGACGCTGGTAACGACGTCATGTCGAAGCTTTTTGTTAGCAGGGGCAGGATTCTGCGTCGTCTTGCCCTCTACCGAGACGCCATCAAAGACTTAACAGAAGCTGTTAACTTGGACGGCCCCCTCAACCACATCGCCCTCTACGAGCGCGCGAAGTGCCACCGCATGCTCGGCCAGCGCAGCGACGCCCTCGCAGACCTCGACGCAGTCACCGACGAAGCGAAGCGACGGGCCGCTGCGTCCGTGGCGCGATCCGCTGCGCGCCCTTTGCCGCGCGTCCGCTGGGACGAGTTGGATTTCCGCACATCAGATGTCCTGCTGGGGGAGTGGGCGATCGACGACATCAATCACGGCTCCCTCAGCGCCGTCATCGCACGCCCATCCCGCGCCGGGTCACCCTCCTCCCGCGCCCAGACAGCGCGGCGCGAGAGATCTCCACCCGCAGCATCTTCGCGTGACCGCTTGCGCGCGACTGTTTCATCTGCGCGTGACGTCGTCGACGCGAAGGTGGCGTCAGCTGAGTCTTCGAAACTGGCGCGGAAACTGCTTTTGAATTTGAAAGACGTCCACACGTCCGACGACGTCGACAGCGATGCGGAGGCAGCCGCAGCAATCAGAGCTCTTCATTTAGCAGACGATGGCGCCACGCGGGCGTTCAGCCGCGGCATTCTGAGGGACCCCTCCAATGCCGCACTGCACCTCTCCCGAGCCCAAAGTCTTTTTCAAAAGCACCGCGTGGAGCTGGCTGCGCGCGACTGCGTGGCAAGTTTGACGTTGACAAGGCCATATGGGTCGACTCGTGTGATGGGGGCGTATGTGCGGCTGCTCGTTGCGCTGGGGCTTGTCGAAAAGGCGCGGCAGGAGTTGGAGGTGGCGGCGCACGGTGTGCCGGAGGACGGGGTCGTCCTCGGCCTCTTGGGTGGGTGGGAACGGGGGGGTGATGACTTTTCGCAGGGGTTGTGTATGAGCGACTGGAGATGCAAGTCGCAGCGTCGGCCATGTTTGACAGCGCCGTCAGCGTAGACCCCAGTAGACCCGTCCTCCACATTTGGAGGGGCCGCCACTTCCTCCGTGTCGGCAATTTGGCCGCAGCCCTGCGGGCGTTTCAAATCGCAACGGCGCTCAACCCCTACGTCGCGGAGGGGTGGTACTGGCAGGTGTGCTCTCGGTCGGTCCTTTGTTAACTTTTAAAGGGCTCCGTCAACTTGGGCCTCCATCGCGTCGCCGACGCCGAGGACGCGCTCTCAAAAGCCGTCGGGCTGCGGCGTGACTTTGCGGAGGCGTTTGAGTTGCGGTCGTACGCCAACATGAAGCTGCGCAGGTCACCCCACCCCCTCCGCCCAGTTGACCCTCCGCAGGCATCGTGACGCGATGTTGGATCACCACGAAGCGCTGCGGCTGATGGCGCGGCAAGACGAAGCGCGACGGCGCGTCGCGCGCGACACGCTCGCCGTGTCGCTGGCGCTTTTCGCCGCGTCAGTTGAAAAAATGGTTGACAAGGGCATCGAACTGTCGCGCAAGGGAGAATTTGCGGCTGCCATTCAAACCTTTAATGATGCGCTGGCGTTGGACCCTCTCGCCGTTAATGTCCTCTTTTATCGCGGCCTTTTATTTCACATGTTTGGGTTCCTCCAGTCCGCGCGCGAAGACTACGCGGCCGTCCTCGCGCTGCGGCCGTCTGACGCGCACTGCCGCACCAACCGCGTCTTTTTGAATTGGCGTTCCCTCCCTTCGTCGCAGCTCATCGCGCAGGCTTGCGTCTGTTTGCGGAGGCTGACGAGGACTACATCCAACTCGTTCAGACCCTTCGCGACAGCCCCAACGCGCGGGCCGACGTGGGGGTGCACGTCGTCGGCGGCCACATCGCGGCGACGATGGGGCGGCCCCTCGACGCCATCGCCGCTTACGAGCGCGCGATTGCTCTGGCCCCACTCGGTTTCGAAGCGTACGTTGCCGCAGCGTCCGCTTCGCTTCGCGTCGATCCTTCGGGGGGGGCTGCGATGCGGTGGCTGGCGCGGCTGATGCATTTGGCCCCTGCCTCGGCAGCCGCCCCCGCGCATTTAGCGAATTTGATCGTATTTCAAATGGAGAGCGGTCTTTGTGACCGCAGACTAACAGATATGGCGCATGGTCTTTATTCTGTCGAAACTAAATTGACGTCGCAGCACTTGTGGAGCGCGCGCTGCGGGTCGACCCCCACGACGCCGTTGCGCTCGAGACGCGGGGGCTCCTCGCAGCTGCACAGCACCGCCCTACGTCCGCGCTAAGAGACGTTTTAGTTAGCGCGCTGCATCAGCCCGTGACGGGCAACTCGATGATGTTGCGCGGAGTGATGTTGGAACAAACGAACTCACTTTTCCTCGCCATTCGCGCCTATGCTGACGCCATGGCGACGGACCCTCGACTTGAAGCCGAATGTCTGTTTAATTTAGGAAACGTCCACTTGAGGTTGGGGTTGTGGAATGCCGCTGTTATCACGTACGAAAAGGTCCTCAGCATCCCAGACGCCATCAAATCGGCAGATCTGTTTTTGAACATGGGGGTTGCGCTGACGCAGCTGAAGCAGTTTGACCGTGCGCGGGAGTGCCTTAAAAAATGTCTGAAATTGTCTCCGCGCAACCCGCATGCGCGGATGAATCTTGGGGTTGTGTACGAGCTGAAAGGAAATTTAAAGAAGGCGCTAAAAAATTTTAATTATGCCATCGACTCGATGCCGCTTGACGTCGACCTCTACGCGCACAGGGGCCACGTATTTCGGCTGATGGGCCAATATGATGGCGCCCTCAAAGACTTCGCCTCCGTTCTGGTCATTGATGAGGCGCGCAGAGAGGGGGGTGGCCATCTTGTGCGCTGACTCACGACATCGTCGAGATGTACTGAAGAATATTTTTAATAAATAGCCATCAGTCAATTCCAGGTCTTCAAAACCTCCGCCGCAGGTTTCCCCTCGGAAGTGAAGCCCCCGTCTCCGCTGCCGCCTCCCCCGTTTGTCGTCCACGCCCAGAAGTACGCGATCCCAAACCAATCCCCCCTCGTCACTTCTTCGACGGCGCTGTAGAGGTCGCGCTGCACGCCGACGTTGACGTTTTTCGCGCAGGGGCCTGCTGGTGTTGCCCACGCCTGATCGTCGGAGCAGTAGCCGATCTCAGCGAAGATGACGGGCTTCTGAAAGCGCTGGTGGAGCTGCTGCAGGGGGGGGATCCACTGGGACCATGCGGCGACGAAATCGGCAGTTGACGGAGTCTGCGAAGCGACGCTGAGGGGAAAGTATGCGTCGACGCCAATGACGTCAACTGCGTCGAAGAAATCGACTTGGGTGGCAACGTCCCAGTTTGCATCGAAGGAGATGCGGCCATGGAAGCGGCTGCGGACGGAGGAGATGACGGCGCGAAAGCTCGATGATCTCGTCTGAGCGACATTGAGCTCAAGGCCAATAGAGAGGAGATGAATGGAATGCGCTTGGGCGATATCCGCATAGCTGGATGGTGAGGTAAAGGGCAAGACGGCGCTGACTGGAGGATGAAGCTCTCGTACGCGGAAAACCATTGGCCCCATTCGTAGTCTGAAAAGTGACGTCCAATCATGCCTCTCCATGTGCCACTGGAAGAAGAGTTTCGCCAGTCTGGGTCGACTGCTGGACGCAGAAATACCCTCAGCCCTCTCGCTTTGGCATTCTCTATTGCAAAATTGAGGTCGTCGTCATCGACCGTCATTCCTGTCACTGTTAAGTGCGCACATTCGAGTGCAAACCTGGTACCGGGTAAATTGGACCAGCAACATCAACAGAGGGCTGAAACCATGCAATTGTAAAAGCAATGGATGTGGCACCCGTTTGGGCAATGAGTTCGTTGAAAGTAGCTTGTCCTTCGGCGCTTCTGTAGGACTGACTTCCCCATTGACCTGAGAGAAAGTGGACGCCAACGGCGCGGGATTCACCGCTGGAAAGAAGTCCAGCAGCCAAGAACGGCATGAGCCACAAGGCCATTCCAAGATAACAACACTGAGTCGTTTATTTTAGAGTCAAGCAAATTTGACCGACAGCAGAGCCACATCCAGGGGCTTTGAAGCCCCCAATTCCTCGAAGACGACTATGTCGTTGGTACTCTTCAGCCAGTCTTTGGGGAGATGGTAAAGCTGCTGAGACAGTTTGCCGCATCCGTGACGACATTTCTCGTTTCCAAACGGGCCACGGTAGTTGCACTCATCACAATGGCTGCAGTGTCAACGTAGAGAGCGGAGGGAAGGAATCACCCGATCGCCAACTCATTCCAGTACCGGCCTAACATGTGCCCATTCACAAACACTTGGCCCTTGGAGAGGCCATCGACGGAGACAGCGTAGTAGTCTGCGCTGGCAACAGCCCCAACATTGTATCTCAGCCAAGTGATGGGTGCGGAGGCAGCTTCCTCGTCATAATCGATCCACTCGGCAACTGATTGATCGGTTGGCGCTTGCAGGATTTCGCCAGCGACAAACGGAGTGTGCGTCCAGTTTCCGGTTGTGATGTCTTCAGAACACAAGTTCACGGTTCCTCTCATCCCACTGCAGACGTCAACCAAAAGAAACAGAACCAAAACCGCTGAATACGCTCGAGAAATTCGCCGTAATTTTGAAGTCCAACAGTTCGAAGTAAAATATCGATGTCATTCTCGCCAAGAGACAAATTGACCACTGCCGTCAAAGTGCCAGCTGCAGATGTCGCCATGGCCTCGCCATTGATGAAAACAGTCTGGGGATGTTTAGAGGAAACCAACGCGGAGTGAACGGTCAAATCATGAACTTCCGATGCGACCAGGGTGCACGCCTGGTTGGCATGGGAGGTGTACCTACCTCATCAAAATGCGCCGCATCAACAAAGACTTTGTCGAATACCACAGATAGTCAGTCGCGTCCTTCGTGATTTCAAGTTGCTCCAACGGACGAGAATGCAGCACACCGTACGTTTCCCGCATTCCTCCAACAATGTCAGGAAAGTA
Source organism: Verrucomicrobiaceae bacterium (assembly GCA_027487435.1). Taxonomy (GTDB): domain Bacteria; phylum Verrucomicrobiota; class Verrucomicrobiia; order Verrucomicrobiales; family Akkermansiaceae; genus UBA956. The sequence goes on from JAIYDP010000010.1 coordinate 5,303, forward strand.
CTTTGTCGTCGCCGCCGTTGCTGCCCATAGCGTTGTAGAAACGAGCTGCGTCTCGGCACCCGAGACTCTTGATGTGACGAACACATCGTCTTGACAATCCTGCAGGACGGTGACGGACCACGCGGGAAGGGAGTAGTTCCTGCCGCCAAACGAAACTGACGAATCGGCCGAGGCGTCGATGTTTGACAAGAATGCTACACATCCATCGGAAGTGTTGTAAACGTGACCCTCCAGATTCGATGCTGGGGCATCAAACGCATGTGAAGAAAGAGCTACCGAAATAGGTTGCAGACGGCTCAGTACCAAATAGGACCCTCTGATTCTGCCAAATTATCTCAAATAATGCGAAAATGCACTTGGAGGAGCACCGAGTGCATCGACGCAAGGTGAGAATACTTTGGGTTGTGAGGGTGGCCGAACTCATTTAGCGGAGCGTCGTAGTCGTATGACGTGACAATGTAGGGGCCGCCTGACGTACGACCAAAGTTTGTTCCGCCTACAAACTCAACTCGCACAAGCTGTGCAGAAACCGTGGTACATGTAGTAGTTCATGCCAGAGCCACCTCGTGCAAACCAACGCAGGACCGCAAACGACACGTCTTCAACAGGGCGGCGGGGGACCGGCTCGCCCCAGAGTTGGAACCAGCCAGGCCAATTCTAAAAGGGGTCACGAAAGGAGAGTTTGTCAACCTCCGTCCAGAGCGATGGCTCCTGAGAGAAGGCCTTCGTGTGGCCTGCGATCCAATTGTCACAGTAGAATCCGTTACAAGTATTCAAAACGATGGGAGGGGCATCGCCCTGCTGGCACATGATCCAAGGGATGCCGGTCTTCAAGGACACAGCAAGTTGGGCAGACCACTGCTCTGTCAGGCTGCGGAAAGCAAGAACCTGACGTCTACGTATCGCTTGCCGTCATTGCCGTACGCCCCTTCCACGTTGCCGTACTCGTTCTCGATTTGCGCAAGAACAATGGGGCCACCCTGAGAGGCAAACAACTTCCGCTCCTGCAAGCGGCTGACAACATAGCGCGTCCATTTCTCCATCGCATTCCTGTAGAGTCAGTTAGAACCATGACTGCTGCCACATGAAAGGTTCATTGTACGTTCGGAAAACCATTCCGGGTACGTCCCTGAGCCAGACGGGAAACCCTCCATAGTTCCACTCAGCACACACTCTTAGGTCAGACAATACGCAGGCCTTCCTACCGTATGGTCCAACTCTGAGGATCACAAAAAGGCCTTGGCGCTGCGCCTCTTCAATGAAGGTGAAGACGTCATAGTTTTCTTCAAAGTTGAAATGGCCTTGGCTTGGTTCGTGTCCGTTCCTAACTCGTGAGAGATTTGATTGTGGACAAGTAAACCAAAAGAGATACGTCTCAATCACATTGAGACCTCCTTCTTTTGATGCCTTAAGAATTGAAGGCCACATACCAGGAGTCGATCGCGGGTAGTGAATACTTCCACTCAGGACTAGCTATCCAGTCAAAGACATACTCCCCCAAGCCGCACCATTCTATCTCCATCGATGTAGATGGAGCGGCCGTCATAAGACACATTGTAGGCTGACACAGCGGCGGTCACACAAAGAAACAGAAAATATATCCGCATGACCAAATAACGAATAAACTTTGGTAAATTTGAGAAAGAGATATGTCGTTCACGTTTGTCATTGTAGGAAGGAAAGACAACCCCATCTATGAACTCTCGAGCGGGTCCAAGGTAGTCGTACTTGAGATTCGGCAAGTTTTGACGTCATAGAAAGAAGATAGTCACATGGCGCAGTTCATTGTGCATGCTTCATTGGACATCATTGAGGAACTAAGCTCGACTACTCAGAGCATGTTCTCTGTGATTGTCTTTCCTAATCAACTAGGTTTCTTAAGACAGTAGACAAGTTCAATGATGGCATAGTCGTTGCTTTCGTCACTGCGGGACGTGCTTTACAATTTTCAGTAACTAACCTTTCAGAGGTTAAGTTTATCACTCTGCATGAGGGCAAAAACGAAGATTCTATTAAGAGCTTCTGCACAGAAGTCTATGAGCTATATGTTAAGGTCATGAGTTTCCTTCGTCGTGTCATTTTTCAGGTTCTCCTCAACCCGTTCTATGTTCTGGACTCCCCTATCTCAAGCCCTATCTTTGATGCACGGGTGCGAGCTCTTGCAAGGAAAAATTCTCTTTTGTAAAGATTAATTATTAATGTACACATACACGTCTCTAGTGCCTCAGTTTCTTCGCAAGGAGGTCGTCGCCAAGCAAACAATTGCTTCCCTCGTCCGTCTCGACACCAATTTCTTCCTGGAATGGTAAAACGCCACCCGGGCAACATCAGAGACCATGAAGTCACGCGGCTTCTTGTCCGATGTTTCGCAAAGAGCATCGACAGCGGACATGCACTTGGCCATGAGAGAATTTCAAATGAAGAGGGTTGAACCATTCGCTTCCTTTTCTTCCATTCAACCTGTTGGGTCACGACAACGACAGGCCGGCTTACTCTGAAAGACGAATAATCCTTCTTCGCCTTGGCCCTTCTTTCCTCTGAGATGACTTCTTGACCATTTTGGATGTCGTCGAGAGTTGATTGAAGACGGTTCACCTCGTCGTCAAAGAAAAACAAAAAGAGTTACTTTTCCTTGCAAGTCTGAAATGATTGCATCCAGTTCATCATCTGCTGGCTCCGCCTCAAGCGCTGACACTTCTTCTCGAGTCAGGAAGAGCTTCGATAAGGATTACGGGATTCCTTCTCCTTGATTTCGGCTGCGAGCGCTTTTTGCTGTTCTTGAAGACTCTTGATCCTGCTATCCATCTCGCTGAGCTCTGCATGGCTAGGGACTGCAAATTGATCCTTTGACATCAGAAACAGTGGAATTTGAGTCTTGCCTGTTTAGCGAGAAATATCTTCACTTTTCCAAACTCCTTAACTTGGATTTTCTGCATCTCCTCAAGTTGGTCCAAAGCTTTCTGTATTTGCGGTTTCTTCAAGTTGCCATGAAACGAATCAACCAGGTTTGTCGCGTTGAAAGGTCGATTTTGCTAACTCATGATCCTCAAATAGGATGAGGATACCTTGTTGAGATACTCAAGAACAGCTTCTCTCGCTGTACACGTTACGACCTCGTTTCACTCACACAGACGTACCCTCGCCCTCCCCATCGTTCTTTTTCGGTGCCATTCACTCCCGCCAAAAATGCCCTGATTCCCTTACTTTTTAGGACGCTGGTCATGTCTCGCGCTGTGAGAGATGCCAAGGGGGTGTTTTCGTGCGAGTCCTTCTGTTGTTGTTGCTCACGTAGCAAGAAATCCTGCTGCTTGGAATTGGAGCATGAAATCGTTCAGTGAGCTTATGAAGTGGAGAATGCAGAGGCCATCCGATTCGCAGCGGTTGCCTGCCATGGAGGAGATCAAGAGAAGACTTCCTCTCTATCCTTCTAATTGGTTTTGGCTCTACATCCGCTTCTAACTCTCTAGGGAGGCCATTCAGCAGCCAAGTCCTTCAAAAATTCAAACCACGTGGGTCGGCCACTCTACTTTTCTGGTTCAACATGACAGTACATGAAAACAAAAATAGCCTAATGAGCACAGGCGTAACGTACTTAACCGACCCAATTTTCAGTCAGCGATGCAGTCCCGTGCAGTTTGCCGGCCCGGAGCGACTTGTCCCACGTGCTGCTTTCTCCTATTCTAGCTCTCATCAGCCAGCCGCATTTGGCATTGAAAAGCTCCCAAAGGTCGATTTTGTTGTCGTGAGTCACTGCCATTACGATCATCTTGACCGTCCGTCCGTCCTTCGAATTGGCAACAGCCCATTGTGGATTGTCCCTTTGGGCCTTGCGGATTGGTTCAGAAACGAAGGAATCACCAACGTGGTTGAAGTAAGAAGCTATTGTATCGCGTCTTATGAGCAGCTTGACTGGTGGCAAGAACACCGGGTTTCCGAGAAAGTTTTTGTAACTGCAACGCCTGCCAAGCATTGGTCCAAGAGAGGGTTGGTAAGAGCCGCCATGTTCGCTGACGGCACAAGCATCAGCGACACCAATAAAAGTCTCTGGTGCGGGTACGTTATATCTGGCGAATCCAAGCGAGTATTCTTCGCCGGTGACACGGGTTCTTCATTTTGCATTCGGCCAAAGCTCACATTGATAGGTTACTGCCCTGCATTCAAAGAAATTGGTGAGAGGTTTCAAGGCATTGACATATCTGTAGCCCCTACTTGCCTTTCCTAATACTGGGAGCTCATTCCAATCGGTGCGTACCTTCCTCGCTGGTTCATGGAAGACCAGGTCAGGGCCATTGTGTCTTTCAACTTTGATCCGACAGCACATTGGGCCAGAGGAAGCCTGTGACGTCCACAATGACGTGAGGTCGAAGCAGACAATTGGAATGCATTGTGCGTCATGCCATAAACGCCTTATTGCGTAAGGGGGAACTTTCGACCTCGCCGACGATGGCCCTTGGGAATCTGTGGAGCATTTGGAGAGATGCAAGAAGGACAAAGGTGTTGAATGGAGGCTGTAGCCTCACTCATTAGGAGTTGCGGACCATGAGTTTATCGTGCTGGGGCACGGCCAAACACACGTGTCAAACTAACATTATCGCGCCGAAAGAGTACAAATCAAAGATTCTTAACAGAATCTGCTAACTATTTGTTAGAAAATGCAATCTGCACAGACTCTGGAACTCATCTCCTGTATCATGTTTGTAAGTTGATTTCTCTGTCTGGAGTCACCTTGAAGGGAATCTCCATGTTTGGAGCTCTAGGATTCTTCCCTTCTTACAATATTGGAGTGTCTCTTCTCGGCATTTACACCGCCCACACCTCTTCCAAGAGAGCATCGTATTTGGTTTCGACTTGCTGTCTGAAACTGATTCCACAGTTTGGGATCTTTGTTCTCTTGTCGCTGCTTGTAGATTTGATATGGGCTATCATCCCTCCAAACAAAGACATCCTCACCTCGTCGGACACTGCCAAGTTTGGCCTTGCGTATGGTGAAAACGCACAAGTTCCTCATCCCTTAGGTGCTTGGTTTTTATCATGATCACGAAAGTACAGAAAGTATCTCTTACCGTTAACCTGCCAGACGATCGCGTTTTTCTTTGTGTACAAGCTTTTTGGAGATCTCGGCGGTAGCTGGACTACCGGCCATGCCGAATTTGACAGTAGGATAAAGAGAGCCTCAATCTGCTCACGCTGCTCAGCAGACACAAAGGCTACTGCGGTTGGTGGCGTCAGCTACCCTCCCGCAGGTTTTCCAGGCGCCACTCGCGACATTTACTCTTCCCCCTCGGTATTCTCTCCTGAAGTCGTTGACAGCACAGTCAACGGTTGTTCCCCCTGTCGCAGTTGCGGCCTCGTCATACCCAACGTCATACGGCGCTGTGGGCGCCGGTTCTGGGTATCAAACGGTCGAATAGATGAAGAATTAAAATCGTTCATTCACTTTGGCGAAAATGGCTTACATAAACTGTTGGTACATACATCATGGGCTCAAAAGTCGGGGGAAGGGGACTTGGGGTCGGACCCAACGCCCGCATGCACGATGTGCAACACGTTGTGGTGGACCGACGCAAAATCCTATCGTCATGAGCTCGGCGTCAGAGTCGCAAACATCCAACTTCTCCTTCACTCCGTCCGCGATCTTGGCTGACACAAGGGCCTGCTTTCGGTACACCTCCCGCTCCCTCTGCGCCTGTTAAATAAACAGCGAAAGCCGCAACGATTTGAAATTGGAGTTCCTTGTAGGACTTTTCGATGATCATGCGGAGATTTTCGCACGTCTGGCTCTCGATTTCAACCTGCCTGATGATCGCGTCTTTCTCCTCAATCAAGTACGTTCGATCTTGCTCTTGCCGAGCCACATCCATTTCCACGGCCTTCACTTGCGACCTCCTGATTGAAGCCTCGTTGCGGAGCATGGAGACTTTTTTTTGATACTCTCTGGTTTTGCATTCTCGCACAGAGTTAGACCTCCTGATAGAAGCCAGATAGTTCCTTGAACGTCATCACAGACATGTAAGAGAGACCTCGCGAAATCAACAGATTTCTTAACATCCTTCAGTTTCTCTATTGATACCGTCTTCGCCTTTTGAGCATCCCCAGCATCCCTTGCGACTGCCTCAAGCGACCGCGTGATGGTTTCCACTTCACCGGTCGTCATTGGAACAATCGGTCGCGGTTTGGATATAGCAGCAGATTTCGGGCGCAGCAGGGCGAGGGATGACCCCATCGCACTGAATGGGCGAGGAAGTGGGTTTGGGCTGGACGGCGCTGTCGAAGCCATGTTAACGGACCCTCCAAATATTTAACAACGAGCTTCCACATGTTAAAGTTGCGTCATTTTTCATCCTCAGCAACTTCTGCTGGGATTGGCTTGGAGCAGAAACTGCGGCCTTTCCTGAAAGTCCTTGGATACTATTCAGAAGAAAGCATCAATGGCCGAGCCGCGTACCACATCTACCGAGCGACGATGGATCATTCGCAGAACAAACAATTTCAAAAATGTATGGTCGCCTCGAACTGGGCTCGTAACGATTCAGATCTTGGCCTCGACTCCAACTTTAGGTCTGAGTTTCACATTGAGACGCTACATACATGGATGATGCTCTCCCGATTGCGAGAAGTGGGCGCGGAAGGAAAAGCGTTGAGCCAAGCGCTATTCGACCAGATGTGGGAGGACATGGGTCGTCGCATCCACAAGAAGGGAGTCCGTCCATTCAAGTTGTGTATCGCTCACATTCCAGATCTCTACGTTCGCAATCACCCGCAACCTGCGAGACCTCCAGAAGGAGTTCTACGGCAGCTGCTTCGCTTATGACTACGGCAAGGAGAATGACGCTTTACTGGCTGAAGCGCTATGGAAGTGGCAATCCAGATGGGCCTCCTGACCCTGCAGGAATGTACTTTTGACGCAGGGGACGTTAGCGCAGTTGCAGCAACTCGTCCTCTACGTCCGGAGGGAAATGGCGGGTCTTGCCGGCACATCGAAGAAGTCGCTATTAGAGGGGTTTGTTCAGTGGGGACCCCCCCCTCCTACGCAGTAGTACAGCACAACTGTTAGTCCAACAGAGCCATGACCGCGTCGTACGAGTACTCGAACTTGATGTCCCGGATGCTCTCCCGCAGCGGCTTTGAGCTCAAGAATTTGCCAACGAACTTCTTCGCCGCGGCGTCGTTGCGATGTGACAGCGCTCTAAAGATGTAGTACTTCGTGTGGACGTTCTTCGGGTGCGATGGCTGCGCTGCGTCGTACTCTGATGCCAATTCGGCTGACCCCATTATCATCAACCCGCACGCCAGGTCCCGCACGTGCGCAGTTACCGCGCTGACAAAGTCTCGCGGCAATCCCGCGCTGAGGAAGTTCTGCAGGCCCTTGACGTCATCTGCGATTTCCTAACTCCGTCAACTTGGCCCCCCCTCCTACCTTACATCATCGTCGGAGCTAAAAACGCGATCCCCGCCATCCATCAACACGCGCTCGAGGCCAATCATCAACCACTTGGCCAAATAGCCGGCCACTCGAGCAGCTACGGCGCCCTCAAAAAAGTCGAAGATAGCTCTGAAGCGGCCATCAACGTTCTTGTCAAGAAGCGGCAGCAGACGCGCCGACCGCACGGTGGGGCGGTACAACCCAACGATCAAAACGTCGTGCAGGTCCACAAAGACAGTTTTTGCGCCGAGAAAGTCCATCGCAGCGCGCGCGGCCTCGTCGAATGCGACGGCGCAGCTGCGGATGCCCGGCCAAGCCACACCTTCGCGGCCATTAAGCTTTGCAACGTACCCCTCAAGAGCGGCCTTGAGGTACTCGCAATTCGAAATGCGCACGAGGAGCTGGCGGGGGTCCATCGCCTTCAGGCGCCGCTCCTCTGCGGCTGAGCCCCAGGGGTTTTCGTCGTCGCGTTTTGTTTTTGTGAGCTGCTTCATGATGCCTGGCATGCGCACCTTGTGGATGACCTTTGGAGCGGGAGTGATGGGCGCGGCGCCCAGTTGCATGTTCGTCATGTTGGCGTAGCGAAGCGAAAACGAAGCGACGATTTGGTCGACCTCCCGCAGCAGCGCATCGGACGCCACGGCGACGAGGGGGGCGAAGTTGTCGACGAGAGCCGTCAGCATTTGCGCAACGTCAACGGCAACGGCAGAGTGGCCCTTCCCGACGTCCAAGGCGACGGGTTCGAAAGTCTCTTGGCCCACCAAGCGCTCCAAAAATAGATCAGCGCGGCTTTGGGTCTGCGCCAGCCAATCTGACACGACCTCCTCCACCAGCGCGAAGAGCTTCTTCACGTCGCATAACGACGGGGGGACGCTGTGCGTGCGGACGAGGGTGGCGACGGATGTGAGCGCCTTTTGCAGCTCCGCGGAAAAGGTCTCAATGCACTTTAGAGCAGGAACGATCTCGGAGCTGAACTGCCGAAACAACTCCTCCAACACAATTTCCCGCGCGCGCGGGATGATGGGCTCGAGCGCGGGGACGTAGTGGCTGCACGCATTAGAAATAGAAACATCATCCATTTGATTTAATGATTTGAGAGGGGTGCAACCGCACCCAAACTGCGTGTCCAACTCAACGTCGAGCGCCTGGCATAGCCGCGGCACATCGTCGGGCGCGAGCGGCCGCTCGATCTGCGCCGTTTCGCGCTGATAGACGTCGTACATTGACCGCCGCAAAAATTGAACGCCGAAGTCCCCAACAGCCGTTGCGATGGCGGCGTCGTCGGTGCCGCCGCTGAGGAGGATGCGCACAGCAATGATGGAGGCGGCGACATCAACGGCGGCGCAGAAGGCGTCGATGCGGGAGGGGGGGTAGTCAAACCGAAATTGGCAGAGGGCGGATTCGAGCTCGATGACGAGGCGGGAGAGCTCTTTGAGGACATGCGGGCGCCACAAAATCTCGCGACGCTTCGGCTTGGAACGCTGGAGGAGAAGTGCCTTCGCTTCGTTGACAGCGCCGACGACAGCCGACGCCCAATTCCTCTCCTGCGCGCGCCGCAACGCGAAGAAAACCGACGTCGCGTAGAGGAGTGAATGCGTCACCGCGTCGACGGAGAGGACGCGGCGAACGGGCGCCAAAAAGTCGAGCACAGCCTGCGCGTCGCGGCGGAAGAGGGGGAGCGCGTCGTCGGAAGGGTCGTCGGCGGCGGAGGGATCGGCGTCCTCGGCGTCTTCGATCGCCAGGGTTGTCGCGATGAGGGCTTGATACATGCGCGCGGCGGCGAGGAGAGGCCAGCGAAGCGAAGCGATGGATGCGTCGGAGGAGAGGGCGAGGGAGCTCTCGCGCAGGAGGGAGACGGCGCGGAAGTACACGTCGGCGGCGAAATGAAAGGGCTGGCCGTGCTCAAACGCGTCGGCAATCATTTGGAGGTTTTGCAAACAAACAAATGCGGCGTAATTCAGAGCCTCTAAGAGCTTCGCCTTGCTCTCGTGGCGGCTGGAGGTGAAGTTGTCCGGCAGGGCGACGGCAAGCTCCGAAAAGCAAAACGCGATGAACTTGACGCGGCGCTGATGCCAGGAGATAAAATGCTCGGCAGCGCCGTCGAAGCAGTCGAGCCGCGCGGAGAGGATGAGGTCGAAGTCGTCGCCAAGGTCGGGCAGAGCGGCCAGCTTTGCGTCAGCAGAGGGGCCCTCGTCGGTTCGGGAGACAACGAAGGACATGACGTAGTTGTTTAACTTGGGTGAGACGCCAAGGCGAACGCGGACCTCCCGAAGGAGTTCGTGTTCGCGTTCGCGGGGACCAAGGACACGAACAAGGAGCTCATATGAGAGAAGAGAGAACTCGTGATGTTCTAAGCGGAGGACCTCGGCAGCGTTAAAGCCTCGCTTTGACTCCTTTGGGGTGTCACTTCGCTTGACAGTCCTCGACAAATCTACGCGAACATTCGCCTCCAGCAATTCCACAACAGCGTCGACGTCAATTTCGTCAAGGTCGTCGTCGAAAAGGACGTCAATCTGAGGTGGCATGCTGACAAGGGTCTTGAACTTCGAAAGAATAAACCGCAAGAGCGTGCGACGATCTTTCAAATGACTGTCCATTGACAGAATTCAACTCAATCCGATTAACAAACAAAACAAAGAAAATAGAGCATGTCAGAGGCAGGAGGAATTGGATGGAAACTTTTGGTATCTGACCCGGGTCGAGAGGCTCACAGCTGTAGCGTAAGGCTGGTTTCGATGAAAGCAAAGACGCAGAAAGGACACTTCCTGTTGAGTCGCAGCAAGGGCGGGGAGGCCTTGGCTTCGAAGCGGAGAAGGTCTTCATCACACCGGAAGAAGAGGACGATCTTATCCACCTTGCCGTACCTCCTCTTGATTGTCCTATTGTCTGGTTGGAGAACCATGGAGACATCTTAACCGAGCGGGACCTAGACGGTGGCGTCGTGGATGGACCCGTGCAGCTTTCCATCGCCTCCTCAAGCCTCAGAAAGACGACGACATCACCAAGGACAGCAAGTATTGTGACGGCGAGTTGATGCGAGATCTTCTTCGGTCGAAAGTACAGAAACTGATGGCAGGCCTCACGCCGTCCAGAGCTCGTTTGATGGCTGCAACATGAGCCTCTTCGTCAGCGCAAGAGATCGCGCAAACCCGTTCGAAAAGATAAAAGGCTCATTTTTCCAAAATCGTGCGGCCATGAAAATGGTCGAACTCGACCACCGCCTCAACGGCGCCCTCTCGTCCCCTCCAGCCGCGCTCGAAAACAGAGTCTGCGCTATCCTCTCGCTCTAATTTCTCTTAAGGACGTTCTTTATTTCGCAGACGTCTGTGCTGGACCTGGCGGCTTCACCGAGTACATCACGTACAAGCGGAATTGGCGCGCCAAAGGCTTCGGCCTCACCATCCGAGGTTAGGAGGCGTTCTTAAGTTCGTTTTCAAATCCGCCCCCCCCCCTCCACTGCCCTTGTCCGTCGCTCACCCTGCGGCAGGACGGCTTGACTTTAAGTTAAACAGATTTAACGAGAGGTCCCCCGCCATCGGCTTTGAGCCGCACTACGGCGTTGACAACTCCGGCGACGCCACAAACTCCCGCAACCTCGAGTCGTTTCGGGACTTTGTGGTGCGGGAGACGGAAGGCACCCGCTGCCATCTCTATATGGCGGACGGGGTGGGTCCCTCCCTTCACCTCCCCCTTCAACCCAACGCTGACCCCCCCCCCTTAGGGCATGGACGTTGAGGGCAAGGACAACCATCAAGAGTACCTCAGCCGCCGCCTCGTCCTCTGCGAGGTCGCCCTCGCCTTGGCGACCCTCCGTCGCGGCGGCGCGCTCGTGCTGAAGCTTTTTGACGCCTTCCTCCCTTTGACGGGCGATCTGTTATTTATCCTCCACCGCTGCTTTAGGCGAATCGCGCTGGTCAAACCCATCACGTCACGCCCAGCGAATTCGGAAAGGTCGCGTTCCTTTCCTGTTGACTAAAAGCTAACAGATATGTCGTCGCGTTGGACCTCATCGCCCCCTCCGCCCACGTCGCGCAGCACCTCTTCGCCGCCAACGAGCGCTGGGCTGCGCTGGCTGAAAGAGGCGTTTCGGAAGTTTTTAGAGTTGCAGCGGGCGGCGTGAAGGCTGAAGACGATGAGCGGTTTGTTAACTTTGTGCGGCGATTCAACGAGGGGTTTGCGCGCGAGCAAATCAAACACTTAAAGCGGATTCATTTGTTTATGCGCAACAAGTCCGCCCTTTCAGGCAGCTCTCATTTTGATAGAGACTTAACAGACGATCGCCAAGAATCTGTTAAGTCCCAATGCCTCACCAACTGGGGCCTCCCCACCTTCGCGCAACCCCTCGAAGAGGACCCCTCCGCCAACGCCCTCTTCGCGCGCTTCGCCCGCGCGGAGTGGAGGCTTCTCGACGGCGCCGCCGTTGGGGCCCCCCTCTCGACCGCCGCCATCGCCGGCCCTAAGCCCCTCCTGCGTTGCGTCGAGGATTGGGTGGCGGTGCCGCTGGGGCGCGGCGATAGGGTCTTCGTCGTCGGCCTTAACAAGAACCGCACTTACATTTTTAATTCGACGACGAGGGAGTGGCGCGACTTTGGCGTGAGCGTTTTTGGCGGGACCGTCGCGGAGGGGGAGCTCGCGTTTAACCCCGACGGCGCGCGCACTCTCTACCTCTTCGACGCCCTCGCCATTGGGGGGGAGGCGGTTGCTCACCGCAGCTTCGCCGTGCGCGCAGAGCTCACCCGCATGCTCGTGCGCGTGATTTCTAAAGCCGCACCCGAACCGCACGTCACCCGCGTCGCGTTCACCCCGTGCGTGCGGCTGGGTGCGCTGCCCAAGTTTTTAGGGGAGCTGCCGCAAGCGGATGGGCGCCACGTGCTAGCGCAAGGGCGATCGCCGCGGCTGATGGAGGGGGTACTCGTTTTTCCGACGGAGATGGGGGGGGGTGAGGGGCGGCAGGACGTGCCGTTCGGGGCGTCGGTGCGAAGCCGCTTCGTCGCGCGCGTCGGGGCAGTCGGCGCGGCGTCGGTGCGTGATTTGGTCGAATTTTTGAGAACGTGGCGTGAGGGGGAAAGCGAAGCGAAGCGAGCGAAGCGATAGCGGCGCTACAGATTCACGTTTTGCTTTTTTAAGAATTCGAGTTAGTTAGTAAATGTTTATTTAAACAGAAAGGTCACCCGCTGCTGACCCAGGGTGCGATGGGCTATAAAACTACACACATACAGCAACTGTAGACTTGCTTAAAGACTCAAACAGTCATTCTTTAGCTACCCCATCGGAAAGGAAAGCCTCCCGCAGGACGTCAATGGCCGACGCCAACTCATCCGACACCGTCGCACCGTCGTCGTCGTCCCAGTCGCTGCCCGTCGACCTCAGCGCATCAGGGGGAAGGGGGGGGGGACAAAAAATGATCCAATGAGGGGCGAAAGAAGAGAAAATTGAGACAAACCCGGTGACAGACGCGTCGTCGTCGCGCTCCGAGTCGGAGTCGTTTGGCTCTTCGATTTTTGACGCGTCGTTTGATATGACATGATACATCAAGCTATGGCGCGGCGATTTGAGCAGATATGATGGCCCTGAATTCAACTAAGGACCAAATGGAGGAAGCTTGGGCACCTTTGGAGTGCTCCGACGCCGCGATGACAGCAGCGGCGACGCCAGCGCCATCGCGGCTCTGCGCGGCGCAGGCGAGGAGGGCGGAAACAACGAGGGTGTGGGAGGGGGGGTCCAAATTCTTGAAGGTGAGAGGCGAAGAGGGGGGGGGCACGTCGTCGCCAAGAAGGCGAAGGAAGAAGCGAAGGAGGGAGGGGAGGGAGGGGTCGAAGCTGTGGCGGCCATCGGCGCTGCAGACGCAGCAAGGGGTGGGGAGGCTACGCTATGAGGGACGGGGGGGGTGGGGGGGTACTCATTGGCTATGACTTTGATAGCCTCATCGAGGCGGGGGGGGTTAAGCTTGTGGTCGCGCAGAGGGAGGATGAGTGCGACGAGGAGGGCCTGCAGGAGGGCGCGGAGGGTGGCCTTGTCGTCGCAGAGCGAAGCGAAGCGAAGGAAGGAGGGTATGGCGCGCGCCTCGTCGGGTCAACTTAGGTCAGCAGGAGGGGGGGGCACTGTTTCCGCCAGGTCGAGGTTTGCCTGAAATGGTGAGGGGGCAGCGATTCTTTGGCACCATAAAATTAGCGAATATACGGTTGCACTGCTGTAAAATCGACCGTACCGCCTTTGAAGCTTAAATAAACAAAGACCCAGCGTTAAGAACCTTTTCCGCACCGCGCCGCTGCGCGTCGACGTCCTTCAACAGCCGCTCGATCGCATCAAGCGTCAGCGTCACAAATTGTGACCGCGCATCCTCGATGACCTTTCGGGTCAAGAGGCGGGCTGTGGTTGCCAACGTTCGCATGCCGCACGGTTACGCGAACGGCCACGCGTACGGCGCGTGACAGCTCGTCGTAATTGTCCGGATCGCGCAGAGAGGCATTGACGTGGCTGGCTAAGGAGGGGGGGGGTGATTGATTAACAACAAAAAAATGAGGAAACGAGGGGATATAAGTCCGACGGCCGCACCAATTGTGTCCTCAAATTGCGACAGCGCGCTAAAGAGGGTCGCTCTGAGTATTATTTCACACCCAAACGCCCCCCCCCCCGCGGCTACTTGAAAGGGATTTCAACGTCGTCGGAGCTCGACAGCATCGTCACCTCCTCAAACGCATTCATTGCGGTCTATTGGGTCAATGTCCCCCCCCCCCCCCGTTTTACATCTGCGGCGCAAAGCTTCGCAGCGGCGCGAATGGTCGTGTCAGCCCAAAGCTGTGCACGGTCAAGAGGAGGGGGGGGGGTGTGAATGGACTGAGCGGAGGAGGGGGGGCCTGAATGCGACGATGACTTTGCAGGCGGTGGCGATGACTTGTTGCGCGACGCGGCGCAATTCGAACTGAGGGGACTAAAAGTGGGTTAAGGAGCTTGTTAGCGTGGGTACGTTGAAGTTGATGGCGGCATCAATCAAAATGGAGGAGATGATCGAGTCGAAAGACATGCCACCCTCTGAAGCGCCGCATCGGTCCTCTTCAAGCCAGGAATCCATAAAAGACAATGCTAGAGTCTGTTAGAGCCAACGGCGCAGACCGCAACGTTGCGGGTGGAACGAAGACCTGCGCCGCAAGGCGGATGTTGGGGAGCGGGACTTGAGGAGGCTTGGGGAGGGGGACATGGGGGGCTGAAGAGAGGGGGGGGTACAGCGCGAGAGGAGGGGGGAGTTGAAATGAGAGGCTGGGGTGGAATTTGTCGACTGCGCAGAAATGATGGCGTCGCTCTTCCCGCGCACATTATTGATGTGATTTCTTGAGAATAAGCCCAAGAGGAAAGGGGTGGGGGGAGGTTCGAACATGATAAATCTTAACTAATGAACAAAAAGAGAGACAAGAGCAAAGGATGCGTTGAGAAGACTCACTCGAAGCAAAACCCGAGAAAATTTTCGAAAGAGAGCAAAAACCCCTCTGTTGTCAACCACTAAAAGCATCAGTTGAGGGGGGAAGGGGGGGGGGGGGGGGTGTTAACGTCGTCTGTGTCGCCTCGGCGAGGAGGGAATTGCCGGACGAGAAGTTCGACGGCCCTTCGGCCGGCGGAGAGGTCTGATGCAAGCGATGCTATTAAAAATGACTGCGGGAGGGGGGGGGTGAGAGTGGAAGCGAAGGGAAGGACTTTGACGACGTTGGACGCCTCTTGGCGGACGGTTGAGGCGGGGTGGGAGAGAAAGAGCTCGACGGAGCCAAAGAGCTCAGCCGCTACGGCGCCGGTGGGGGGGGGTCGGAATTGGCGAGCAGCGCAAAGGAGACACCGAGGAGGCTCTGCGCTTCGTACGCGGCGTTGAGGGCG
>JAIYDP010000326.1 GCA_027487435.1 Verrucomicrobiaceae bacterium
CCACTGGCCCGCCCCCCCCCCCCCCCGCCCACCCCCCGCCCCCCCCCCCCCCCCGCCGGGGGGGCCGCCCCCTCCGTCCCCCCCCCCCCCCCCCCCCCCCCGCTCTCTGGATTTTGCAGGGGGCCGAGTCCAACTGAAAATTAAATATACTTTTTTGCTTCCCGTTTACACACGGCCGTCATGTCCGCCTCATGCGCCGCAACGAACGCGGCGACGGCCGCGCGGTCGGTGCGCGAGAACTGCCGCAGCGCCCACCCAGCGGCCTTTTGAATAAAAAACTCTTTATCTGCAAGGCAGGTCGCGCAGTTTGCAAACAGCGCGTCCTTGTCTGTGTCGCCTTTGTACGCGAGCTGGTAAATGAGGCTCGTGCGCCGCAGCCACAAGTCCCCCTCGTCGCGCCAGGAGTTGATCGTCGCGCGCATGTGGGGGTTGGGGCGGACGAGCGGCCCGACGGCGCTGGAAGCGAGCTGGTCGACTGTGTCCCACCACGAGTGCTTTTGTATGAGGGACTTGAGGAGGCCCAGCAGCACCAGGTGCTGCGGCTCCGTCAGGGCGTCTCGCTTCTTGGCGATGAACTCACAGCACCCGTCCATGGCGGCGTAGTGGCACTCTCGCCTCGGCTGGTCGTAGAGGAAATGCGCATAGGCGGCGATCGCTTCGACAGACGCCGTGAGCAAAAACGGCGCGAAGACGCGTCCAACGGCCACGCGGCGAGGCTTTGAGGAGATGCCGTAGAACGGGTACTGCGACCGCATGTAGCGCTCCATGCCGGGCGCAAGGGACGGGTCGGCGGCCTGTTCGAGGGCGGAGACGACAAGGGCTGCGACAGCAGCACCGTCCTGCGCGCCGACTGCTTCCTCAACTTTGCGCTTTCCCATGCTCTAAAAAAGAGTCATTAGTTGTTAGGCGGCGGGTCGCAGAGGATGGCGTCGCGTTGGGGACGTCCCACTGCGGAGCGACGGCGCGGAGAGGCGCAAGAGAGCACGAGCCGGCACTAAATTTACACTGTACACAGGCCGTGAGCGGCGTCAGCTGCTGCGCTCAGCGACGAGCTTGTCAAGAAAAGTCTCGAAGAGCGCGCAGTGGATGGGCATGTCGAGGTCGTAGAAGGGATTCTTGAGGACGTAGTCGGCGTAGAGCTGGTACACCTGAATCAGGGTCGCCTCCAGATTGGATGAGTTTGGGTCGGCTGTGAGGAGGAATTTGATCCCTCGGACGTCAGCAATGCAGGGGGTTGCGAAAAAACCGGTCAGCGTCTGGTAGCATTGGAGGCGAAACGTGTCTGTCTCGACAACTTCAATTCCCGTCGATGACTTGACTGGCGAGAGACGTCCCGCTATGGCGTGCATGCTGTGAAACGTCGACGCCAGGCGGATGTAGTCATTTGCTTTCAGCGCCGGCGCATCGGGGCTGAAGTCCTCGGGAGTGTCAGGCACTTTGCATATGCAGCGAGGGCAACGGGCTTAAGCACTGTGGACATGTCAATGCAAAACTACCTTGTTGAAAATGAGTGTGCCGGCTTTGTTGATAATGTACAAGGAGTAGAACACAACCATCACTAATAGATAAATACTCTAAATTCTTTAATGTTTTAACAGATGGTTGGCCATTCCTCCGAGCAAGTGACATTGCAGGACAAGATCGGACGTCATCGACGACAGGGGTACCTAACGAAGCGTGGAAGTGGCGAAGGCGCCTTCGCTCGGAAAAACTGGAAACGCCGGTCCGTGCCGACCGCCCCACCGCCCATGACCACCCCAGGTTTTTCGTCCTCACCGACCAATTTCTCTTCTACTTCCGCTCTGCGCAAGTCCCTCCTCGTATCCCTCCTTATCTCAAATATGCCAGGACACAGAACCCGCGGGCAGTCTAAAGGTCGAGGGGTGCCAGGTGGAATACTTCCCCACCGAGCAAGGCTTCGGCTTCTCCATCCTCTCCCGCGACCACACGCGCTCCCTCGACCTCATCGCCGACTCCGACCTCGAGCGCGACAACTGGCGCCACGACCTCACCCACCGCCGCCGCCCAGAACCCTCCAGCCGCCGCAAACCCGCCATGTCCCTCTCCGACGACGCCATCCGCGCCCTCACCGTCGCCGACTACCGCCCGCTAACAGATCTGTTATACTCCCAGCAGTTCGAGTTCATCCACTTCTTCTCCGACATCGTCCCGCACGGCGTGCGCGAGACGCTCGGCAACCTCCTCTTCCCCGCCCTCGAGGCCCAGGGCCGGACGGGGGGGTACCTTTTGACCTGGATTGACCGCGCCGTCGGCAAGTTGGAGAACTTCCGCACGGCTTTTCGGGAGAATAGCGTCGGCACGCGGGTGCTGAACATTTTCCTCCGCACGCATGGCGCGGCGCTGCTGCGCGAGCTGCTCAACAACCCCATCGCCGCTTTTTGCGCGTCGGGGGTGTCCATCGAGATTGACCCTTCGCGCATGGCGGCGGACGAGAATGTGGAGCAGAACATGTTCGCCCTCTGCGCCACCGCCACCTCCATCCTCGCCCCTATTTACGAATCCGCGGGCAAGTGGCCAAATAAAATAATAAAGGTAACGGGAATATGAGCGCCGCGTCGCCCTCGCGTCATCTCGCACCCCCTCCGCCCCCGCACGGCCTGACGCCGCAGGTGCTGCAGCACGCGCACGCGGCGCTGGTGGCCAAATTCGGCGAGAGCGCGGGTGGGGCTGTTGGCGCGCTTGTGTTTCTTCGCTTTTTGTGCCCAGCCATTTGCCACCCGGACGCGTACGGCGTGCTTGAAAGCCCGTCCCCCCCCGACCGCATGCGCGGGCTGGTGCTGCTGTCGAAAACGATCCAAAACCTCGCGAACGGGGTGATGTTTGGGCTTAAGGAGGAGTTCATGATGCCCCTCAACGAGTTCATCGCCCTCCAGCGCGACGACCTCACAGCCTTCGCTTCGCGCCTCCTCAACGACTCGACATACGCACGCCCATCCTCCCCCCCCACCCCCCCTGCACCACCGGGAAGCGAAGGCAAGGTCGTCGGTGCGCTGATTCAAATCGCCATCCTCGCGGAGGAGTACGCGCGCAACTTCCCCGAGGACGTGCAGGAGGCCGTCGCGGCGGCGCTGCATGCCCTCCCCTCCGCGCCGGTTACGCGCCGATTGAGTCGACAAGGGGATGGGGGGGGTGGGGGTGGGGAGGGGGAGGTGTCAGCGCATTTGCGGTCAAAGTTGTATCAGAGCCTGGGGGTACCCCTTGGGGAAAAGTTTTTGGGGGTGTTCGGGTGCTACGTGGAGCGCAGCGTAACAATTCACGGCACTTTGTTTGTTAGCGCGCAGTACTTCTGTTTCTTCGGCACCCTTTTGGGGTGAGACTTCTTTGAAAATCCTTTTTATTTTCTTATTAAATTTTGTCCCCTCTTTTCCTTGCCCTCGCGCACTGCCCATCATCTCCCTCTTTGTTCTATTTTTAGAAAAAAAATCCCC
>JAIYDP010000421.1 GCA_027487435.1 Verrucomicrobiaceae bacterium
GGGGGGGGGCTTGTGGAGGGGGGGGCGGGGGGGGTGGCACCATCGCGGCGGTAGTTGAGGAGCTTTACCGACGCCTCGCGGCCTTGCGCGATTGCCTCCCGGATCTGCACGACGGACTGCGGGTCCGTTTGGGGGCCTTGCAGGAAGCGACAGTTCCTTCCGATGACCTCAGGCTCGTCGTAGCCTGCGGCGTCAGGACGGACGTGGCGAGGGGACCGGTGAGCTCGTAGAAGCCGGGGCTGGCGTACATGATGGGATGGTCCGCCTTAAGCGCGTCGGAGACGACGAACGAGATGTGCCCTCGTTGCAGGGCGTGCACGAACTTCGAGTCGTCCAGGGGAGCTGGAAACACGCCGGCTTCGGCTGCTAAACGCAATGCCATACAGACCCAAGTTTTTATTCGTTATCCACATCGTTTGGGTTCGCATACAGCACCCGATGGCTTTCGCTGCGGCTTTTTATGATTTCTGCTGAGGATTCCGTTGGAAGTCATGGCAATCACGGCAAGAGCTGAGGCTTTTCAGGAGCGGCCAATATGTGCTCTTTGCAGTATTTTTTAGGTGCTTGCGAAGTAAACACTTGAAAAAATTTGCAGACAAAGAATGAAAACGTCATTTTTTTCCCCTGAAACACTACATTTACCATTTTTCACTTGTTGAATTTTGAGATTTAGTCTTTTGTTAGATGGGGGAGGAAATTTCAGACCTCGTCCACATTGCGACTAATGTTGTTACCGACAAGAGTCCAGTTGAAGCTGAGCCAACATCAAGACCTATAACCGTTGTGCGTCAAATTCCTTTGGATCCCGACAGCGATACTGTGCTCGTTTTACTGGAATGGTCTTACTGAGTAGTCGGATGAAGAACTTGCTGAATCTGCTGAAGCCCTTGAACAAGCAATAGCATCATCTGGTTCTGATCTAGAAACGAAGGGTGTCCATCAACCCATTCGCTCGAAGCACGAAGCCATTGTGCTGTCAACCGACTGAAAATACTGACTGGCCGCAGCTACCCTCCATTAAGCCTCTCCCCATGGAAGAAGTGAGCGGTCACCTAGTTCGTCTGGGCCGCGTGTCGCACGTCACAGATTGCATCGTCACAGTGCAAGCCCCTCAGGACGCCCCAGTCGTGGACGAGGGCACCGTCGTCTGTCTTGAAAACCGCAAAGTCATCGCCATCGTTCGCATTTTTTATCTCTTCGCTCAAAGTCTTTAGATTGACGAGATCTTTGGGCCCGTGTCAAGGCCGTTCTACAACCTTCGGTTCAACAGCAGAGGGGACATCCCTCCGAACGTGAGGCAAGGCGAGACGGACGTGCGCTTGCGTTTTGCTGCGGCCTGACGCCGAGCTAGATCTTCTACTGCGACGAGTCCGTGCACTACGTGCTCCCCGCCAGGCTGAGGACGAAAGCAACGGACGCGTCCAACGCGCACGACGAGGAGGCGAACACGGAGTCTGACTCCGCCTCAGACGCGTCGGGCGACGATAAGGCCAAGGGGGCTTCGAAGAGAAAGCCAAATGCAGAGAAGAAACCAGAGAGGAGGAGGCTCCGAAAGACCCATGGCTCAATCCATCCCCAACAGCTCACGGCTGACCAGCCACGGCAGCCTCAAGTCCTGCAGCATCAAAACGTCGACATGGGCCAATTCACTCCCCCCGCGAATCTCCAATACGGATACCCGTACGGGACAGTGTATCCAACCATGGTCCCTGCGCCGCCCATGCCGCACATGCACCTAGTGCAGTGGGCTGCTCAAGTCCACCTCAATTTCCCAGTTGCAACGCCTCCAGTGTCGTGGGAAGCTGTCCAGCTGCAGGGCCCCGTTGGTGGCATGGGAACTCCTCAACCAGAGAACGCATTCAACAATTATCAGCATTAAATGTAACAGTCTCGAACGCGGCGTTTTTGATGAGTGTCAATTTTGTTAAACTAGTCAATAGTACGATTTTGTTAAGATGAGTCAGGACGAGCTGCCGAACGAAGCCTACACTTCCTTTATTTTGACTGTGGGAGATATTCACAATCACTGCAAATCACGTGCTGACGAGTATGATTCGTGTCAGACATCGGGAGCGTAGTCGGATCCATCTGCTGTCTTATGTCATAGAGAGTGCCACAGAGAGAGAGAGAAGCTTTTAGAATGTGTCAATACCACGTAATCTTGTGCATTCCTCTATGACGCTACAGACGAAACTTTGTTTCGCAGATGGAACGGAGATGCCTGTCCGAGCTGAATACCTTCTACCGCTGCAAGGACGAGCACATGTCAGACCCAAAGCAATGCACGTCCCTGCTGCAACCTATCTTCGAATGTATTCGAAAAAACCAAAGAGATAAATCTCAATAGCCAAAACTTCATTACAATACGTACAGACGCACAAACCCCTAGTGCTTCTTCACCTTGACGGCGCTCCTCGAGGCAGCATACGACCGCTGTGTGATGAGAGGGTGCGGCCCACGTGCGCCCACTTTGAACATGCTTGAGAACAGGTAGAGGAAGCTGAGGTTGACGGCCCCAAGCTGCGCGGGGTGAGGGATGCAAAACGAGGGCAAGCGTACGGCGAGGACGACGGGGAGGTCGCCATGGCAGCCCTTGTCAAATGCGAAGAAGAAAGGGGAGAGGCCATCAAAGCGGAGATTCTTCAAGTACAAGAAGAGGAAGATGGACGTGAAGAAGCCGCCGGACGTGAACTGCACGATCTGGAAGATGGTGACGTATTTCTGCGCGATGAGACGGGTGGAGGCGGCAGGTACGCGCCACCAGACGCGGCCTTTGATGTCGTGGAGGGCGAAGTAGAGGTACATGACGGTGTGGACGGCGGAGTTGTAGATGGTGCCGGTCCAAGTGGGCATGGCCCAGCCGAAGAGGGCCAAGAGGCCGCCTGCTGGGACGATGGCGTGGTGGTAGATGTGCAGGAAGTCTGGGCTTTTCTGAAGGGTTGGTGGGGGGGGGGAGTGGATGGGACATTGCGGAGGATGATCAAGACTGTGTCGAGATACTCGAAGAATTTGGACAGGTAGAAGACGAAGCACCACCAGTAGAGGGGTCCGTGGATCGGTTGCTTTTCTTGTGAGCAAAAAAGGTCGTATATGCCGATCTTCTATGGAGTGTTAAAGTTGGCAACATGAGGCGTCACTGATGCGTCATGGATGGCGTTGAATACAGTCATAGCGAAGACGACAAATGAAAACGCACTGAGGGCGAGGTTGTGTAGAATACATACTTGCTGCGCACGGTTAGGAGTGAGGACTGCTTCAAAACCTTGAGGATAGGGGACTTCGCGAAGCCAACAAAGAGGCCTTTGCCTTGCATGAACTATCTTGTAAACAACAACCGCACGCAAGGGACCTTCAGCGTGTACACGACGAAAAGATATAATGCTGACGCAACCATAGGAAACTGCAATGACGCAATCGGCGAATCCACCCCATCCAGCGAGAAATTCTTGACGTAATCAGGTTGCAAGTCCAACAAAGCCCAAATCATGTCTCTAAATAACTCCCGATTTATCTGTTTAATTAACCTCGCATCCTTCGGGCTCATTTTTGGTCGCTAGGACACCTCCGTGAATCTTAAGCTCGCATCCTCCCCTCACGTCCTCGTCACTGCCGCCTCCCACGAGTTCTGCTTCGTATCGTCCGGCTGGCCTCCGCCTCGCTGTCCCCCGACGACTCTGCGCGCAGACCCTCCTCAGCCCCTCCACCTCTCTCCCGCCAGCTGCTGCCAATTACGTCCATGTGTCTGTCGCTCAAGTTTATGGCGCCTTTGTTACCTTACGGCCACGCTTCCCCTTGCTCTTTGTTCATGCATCCTTCATTCCACATCCGCCATTGTTTGTGAATGAGAAACCTAGGAGCCCATCCCACAATTTTGCTCCCTATGGATGCTCTTTCCCTTCGAGCGGTCTCCAGCCTTGTCTTAAAAGCTGGGGCGATTGCTCAAATTGCACTCGTCTGGATGTGGAGGAAATGAGTCTGCCTGATTCGTTTCGGCGTTTGGGACGTTGGAGTCGACCATGTCAGCGAAGACTGGGTTCTTGTACGGCTTAGTTCCCCTTACATTGCATAATAGAATTCTTATGAGCGACACAACTGAGCACTTATTTAATCGAACAGGACATGGGGGGTACACGGCGGGGGCATGGCAGGAGGGGAGGAGGGGGTATAAAAATAATGCAGTACAATCGCAGCGAAAACATGCACAACCTCACGACTTAAACGTCGACGAGAAGTCTGTGCCGAGCTTCGGCGAGACATGTTGGTCAAGCTCTCTCCGCCAGCGCTCGAAAAAATCGACCCACTTGCGACGATCTTCGGCCGTCTCGGCGAAGAAAGGCACGGTCTTGGTGCCTGACTCCCCAACGTAAAGGACGAGTTGAAATCCAAGGCCTCTTGAGTCTGCTGGTGTCCGGATGTCGTCCTCTCTGACGACGGAGCGCACGTCCGACGCGTTGATGCGCTTCGCCCGCTTGCCCCAAATGATCTTTCCCATCGCCTCCGGCAGCGGGATCTTATTCAGCAGCTTCCGCTCCTTCGACGTGTCTCTGAAGTACTCGACGAAGGTAGGCGTAGTCGAGTCGTAAATGAAGAGCCTGCGCTTCCACTCTCCACTCCTAGACGTCCGCTTGAAAAGAAAGGATTCGATTCGCATGCTTTGAAATGCCGTCCCTGTCTAATGGGAATCCACATTACGGAGGTACAAGAGGAATGTACAATTTCTCACGACCTAATAAACCCGACGCGCCGGGCCTTGATGTCGCCGATACCAACACGGTGGCAATTACCTACGCCATCGCGAATAATGACTTCGTGCGGTGAAATAGAGGAGATGACGCCGATGACGTGATCACCGCCTCTGGCGGGCTCCACAACGACCTCGTGGCCGATCTCGAAGAGGGTCTTCTCGATTCTGAGCATGCCACGGTCGTACAACACGGAGACTGCATTCGTCAGGAATACAGCTAAACCATCCGTCCGTTACTGCCGGAGTTGGACGTAACGTCGCACTTTTGAATCGTCTGGCGGCATCAATGCGCACCCTCCCCCACCACCCTCACATCCTTCATCATGAAAAGGTCATCAAGCACTTGCTTCGGCCTCAACGACACTCGCTCTTCAATTTCTAGGCCCTCAGCCCCAGCCCCAACCCAAAGCGCCCCACCCTCGAGCTTCCGCCTCAGTGGCACCTCGGTTTTTCCAATCACGTCAACCATTCGCTTCCGCGTCACGACAGACATGTCCGCCGACCCGCCGGACTCCACCCTTCTGATTTGCTCCGAGACGGTTGAGATGAGGTTGCCCCTGAATGAGCCGAGCTCTTTCTGCGCGCGTTAAACAAAGGAATGGCTTTTTAGCGCTAGGGTTCGGCGGGATCAAAGCAAGGTCAAGAGCAAACAGGACGTGGCGCGAAAGATTCAAATGAAGAATGGAAACAACAGGGGGGGGCGGAGCGAAGGCGCCCGCGGCGAAAGGAGGGGGAAAAACTTCGAATTCGTCGTTTGCGCCCTTGCACTCCGACTCGAACTCGTTCTCGATGGCGCGCATGCGGTTCTTCTTCAGTGCCTCAGCATGCTGAATTTTTTCGTCGCGCTCAGCCGCGAGGCGGTTTCTTGCCTCGACGACATCCTCGTCATCGCCTGCAGCGTCAGGTCCGCAAATACGCTCCGCGAGGAGCGAGATGCGGCACGAAATGAATCCACAATGGCTACAACATGCACTCCCCGCAACGACACTGACGCCCGCTCACCCTTCTCAATCTCGCGAAGCTTCGCACGAAGGGACATCAAACTCTCCTCGCCCTGCAAAGATTTCTCGGAAAACCCCACACCGGGCCTCGCGCCACTTCGGGTTCGGGGCTGGGGCTTCGGCGCTGACAGAGGTTGGGGTGGCTTATTGTTCACCATGGACGAGGGCCGCGGGGAGGAGCCGCCAGCGTTTTTTAAAAAACAAATAAAGCGCAAGGGAATTTAGAGTACACGCTCAGACTGCGTCTGTGACAAATCGCGTCATGATTTCTGCCTCTAAGGCCTGCACGAGGGTGTCACCGGGGCTCAGGCTCTTCGCTTTATGGATTTCCCTAGCGGATTCAGTCGAGCGCGGTGCGGCCAACGCCAGGGCGAGCGAGTCCTGGTTGAGGAGGTGCAGCGCCTGCGCTAGACGATACAGCGCCTCGAGAAGCCTCAGATAAAACGCCAGGCCTTACTTTGACATTCTTCTCCTCCAACGCAACCGCCTTGTTGCAGTCCGACACCGCAGCCTTCAAATACTCCTCCCGATGTCAGCCCCCCCCACAACTGCAGCGCCTCGACCTCATTTTTTTCCCTCTCAAACACTTTGATCGACGCCTGCCACAGCGTCAACAAAAAGATCAAAAACAAACCGCAGCCCTGTTCGTCAGCAGCGCGACGTTGCGCGGCTCCATCAAAATCGCCGCGCTGTAACGGTCGATCGCGCCGCCAAAGTCCCCGCGCTGGAACGCGTCGTTCCCCTCCTTTCGCAGCTTCGTGCAGTCCCCTGCGCCATCAACCCTTCGATCCCCCCCCCCGTCGGCCAAACTCTCCTCAAGCGGCGGCAGCCTCGAAAAATCTTCAAACCTCAGCACGTCATCTAAATCGCACCCCCCCCCTGCCCCCCCTGGCCACTGCAATAGGACTACGGGATACAGCGCAGGGGGGGGTACAATTTCTTCGACAGCTCCTCCTCCTCCTTCGACTCGTGCGGCCCAGCCGCCCAATCCGCCAGCGCCTGCAGCGTTGCGGCCCTAAAACGATTTAACAAGCGCTCTTTAGCGCGCAGCACGGCAACCGCATCACCCCCTCAGGCGCGTAGAATCGCCGCAACCACGACAAAAAAAATGCGAGGATCTCCAGCGCCATCGTGGCGCCGCCGGGAAAGGCTTTGGCCGTCAGCGCGCGGGGGGGGAGGGGGGGGCTGAACAGTCACGGCGGTTGGAGATGAGGTTTTCTGTAAAAGATGATGATTTTAGAGCGTATAGGGCGTCGCGTAGCGCGCGATCGCTCGGGTCGTCGGTCGGGTCTGCATGCGTTTGATTTTTTTTTAAAAAAGTAACTGTCAAACCAATTGCAGACGTCGTCCGTCGAAGTCCGCTGGAGGATCTCCCTGAGGGCGCTTCAGAAGGGGGGGAGGGGGCGAATCGAGCGATTGCTGAAGGAGGGGGGAGGGGGTAGGAGGGGGGGGGCACATGGCCTGGCCGCGGAGGTAGAGGTTGGGGAAAATAAGCATCTCCGCCTGAGGGGTGAATTCGAAGAGGGGGGGGGGACGACGAGGGAGGCGAGGCCCCCTGCGGCGACGAAGGCGCGGAGGAGGGCCGGACGGCGGCTGTGGGCGAGGAGAAAAAGGGGCTGGGCGCAGCAGAGGCTCTTTTGTTTTGTGAGCGGGACGAGGAGACGACAAGACTCTAAAATGCGCGCAGTTTTCGTCCGACGGGTCGGGGGGGGGGGTGAGGAGGCGGACGTAGAGGGGCATGTCGTCTGGCGAGTGAGGGCGCTCGTGGTCGCGTGGGACCCGTCGAAGGGAAAAAGAGGACATTTCTTGCTTGCTCCGTGGAGAACACCATGTGGAGAACTTCGGAGAGCTCGTGAATGGGCCTAAATCGCACTCAGAGTGTAGCGGACAGGACGCAACGGCGTGTCGTGCCATTTTCTGAACCCCGTCTCGATTTGGGCCAGGACGGCTGGGGCTTGAGGGCGCTCTGGCTTAAAATAAGCACCTTGGTCACTGCTGACTCCACTCAGCGCGACGGAGAGGAAGGCGTCGATGCTTGCATCTGTCATATTCTCTATGACTCAAAAGTTTGATGATTTAGTTGTTAAATTGTACTTGTATTCCTTTGAACGGACGGATCGCAAATGAAAGCCTCCAAGCCTATGCAAGGGAGAAACTAGGTCGCATTCTCACTGTTAAGCGTTCGACCTGAAGAAGTGGAGGCCATGGAATTGCGTCTTGCGGAGCTGCGTGAGGTTATTGCTTCTTTTCTTGTTTGATTGGGCAGAACATGGAGAAAGAGCGACAGAAGCGCGACCAGATCAAAAGCGTCGGCGCGCAAAAGGGCTCAATGTGGAGGAGCTCCCTTAAGCCTTCAGAGAGACCTCCAGGTCTCTTCGCAACGTCCTTCGCTCACTTCGCAGCCCCGAAATCAAAACCTGGCACAGCAAACCCCCCCCCCCCAAGCGAGCCGCAGAGCCACGTCGTCGCAACCAACTCCAGTCGGTGCGAGACGGGCGTGGGTGACGGAATCATAGTCACTCCCCTCCCCCCTCCCCTCACCCCCCCAGGGCCCTGACGACCTCATCGACCGTCTCGACGCCTTCCACAGCGCCATCACCTCCTCCACCCCCCCCGCAGATGACAGGCCGTTGAGCGCCGCAAAGGCGCAGCCAAAGGTTGTGGCGCCAAAACGAGATTTTTCGTCCGGGACGCAAACGGCGGACACAGTAAAGGGGGGGGGGGGGGGCCGGAAATTTTTCAGAAAGGACGGGGCACCCAAAAAAA
>JAIYDP010000170.1 GCA_027487435.1 Verrucomicrobiaceae bacterium
TCGAAGGTGGATCCATCGGCCCCGTTTTCTTGGGCAAGCTTTTTCGCGAATAACGTTTTCTTCATGATTTATCCCGAGATCCGAAGTAGAGCGCCAGAAAGCCTAGCAGTGAATGGCGGCGTTATACTTCGGATCTCGGATTTATCGATGAGTGCGCGGCAAGAACTCTGGCTTCGCCTACGGAGTTAAGAAAAAGCTTGGTGGTTTCGCCAAAACAAACAGCGGTTCAGTTAGGCGTATCGAGATCCCACAATGGCAAGCCTGAGATACATTTCGAACATGAAGTGACCACAGGAAAACATGAGATTCTCTTTCAGAGGTGAATGGGTGGATTGCTGGGGGTGGACATTTTCTGTGTGCATGAAATCGGATGCAGCAAGCCCTTGATCATAGGGGAATTCACGGCCACTCCGTTGGTGTACTCGACGGAGAAGCGAGGCTCCAGCAAAACAAAATCAGGATTTCTGCCCCAATCGAGAAGAAAAAACCCACCACGGATGACACGTCCTATCACGGATCAAAAGAATGAGGAGCGCAATGAAAAAGGGAAATGCAGAGCATCATCCGAGGTGCGTAACTCTAATTTGTAAGAAATGGACGCTGAAAGAGCTCGCCTTAGGTTTTACTTGGCGATGACAGGATGGGTTTGCGAAGATTCTTTTTTTGTAAAATCGTGGAAAAGATGATTGTTTGCTCTCGAAGAAACGTTTTTTTACCCATGTGTGCACTTTGACTCATCGGTCAAATGCAAGCCATGGCGCACGAACGAGTTCCCGCCACAGCCATTTTCTTATGAAGAATCGTGTCTTACCCATGAAACCTTTGTTCCAGATCCTCGCCATCCTTTCGCTCACTGCGCTCGGCATTCACGCCCGCACATGGACAAGCTCCGATGGCGCAAAGACCTTCGATGGCGAATTGCAAACCTACGACCCGGGCACCGGGGTAGTCATCGTGAAATTGACCGACGGTAAGGAGATGAAGTTCATCCAAGACAAGCTCTCCGCAGCGGACATCGCCTTCCTCAAAGAAAAAGGCAAAGTAGGGGCCGCCACCACTGAGAAATTCGGACCGCCAGATGGCACCGCATGGGCACCTATCCCAGAATTGACCGACGAGTTCGAGGGGAACGCTCTGGATGCGAAAAAATGGCACGATCACAATCCTGGTTGGCTGGGTCGATATCCCGGCCTCTTTTCCAAGAACAACGTCGCCGTCAGCGATGGCAAACTCCACCTGACAGCTCGTGTGGAAGATCCTAAGCATCCAGATAAAAAATTTCACACCTTCACCACAGCAGCCGTCAAAAGCCAAGCCCTGGTGGAGTACGGATTTTTCGAGATGAAATGCCGCCCCATGAAGTCACAGGCCTCCAGCGCCTTCTGGTTCTATCGCGAGGAAAAGGAGATATGGACCGAGATCGATGTGTTTGAAATCTGTGGTGCCGGAGGGAAATGGCATAATTCCTACAACATGACCGTACACGTCTTCCGCACCCCCACGGAAAAGAAGCATTGGCAAAAGGGCACGAAATGGATCCCGCCGTTCCAAATGGTCGATGACTACCACATCTACGCCTTGGAATGGAACAAGGATGTGATCAAGTGGTGGGTGGATGGCAAAGTGCAGTATGAGTTGAAAAACACGCACTGGCATCAGCCCCTGCACATGAACTTTGACAGCGAGACCTTCCCGGAATGGTTCGGCCTTCCAGACAAAAAATCCCTGCCTGCCACGTTCAGCATAGAATATATCAGATCGTGGAGAGATAAGAACGCGCCGAAATGAAAGCCTTGGCGACTGCTCTCACGAAACATGAGAAAAATCCGCGCCAGTCTCAGCTCGACGACTCTAGGAAATCTCGCGTGGCTCTCATCATGATTTCCTGTCTCACGATGGCTCTCCTGCCTTGTCATGGCGAATCCGTGGACGATATCATAGCAGCCGAGATCAAGGATCACGGCATCCCCGGAGTATCCATCGCGATCATCGAAAAGGTCGAGATCGTAAAAGCTAAAGGCTACGGTTTTACGGAAAAGGACGGCACCACTCCGGTCACGGCAGAGACTCTTTTCCAAGCGGGTTCCATTAGCAAGCCAGTGGCAGCTCTCGGGGCATTGAAATGGATCGAGGACGGGCAACTCGCTTTGGACAGTGACGTGAACCGATCACTGAAACAATGGCAAGTTCCTGAAAACAAATTTACCAAAGAGGATAAAGTCACCTTGCGCCGCATCCTCAGTCACAGCGCGGGGCTGAACGTTCACGGTTTCCCCGGATACCCGACATTTTCGCTCCTTCCGACAACGATCAAAATCTTGGACGGACTGGAGCCTGCCAACACCTCAGCGATTCGTGTCGATACAATGCCCGGTAGCGCTTGGCGTTATTCGGGCGGTGGTTACACAGTCATGCAGCAGATGATGACTGAGGTCGCGGGCAAGCCATTCGCTGAGGTGATGCAGGACACCGTGCTGACGCCCCTCAAAATGACTGCCAGCACCTATGAACAGCCCTTGCCCAAAGACCGCATTTCCTCCGCTGCCAGTGGCTACGACTCCGCTGGAAAAGCCGTCAAAGGCAAGTGGCACATTTATCCGGAGATGGCC
The DNA here is from genome assembly GCA_027487435.1 of Verrucomicrobiaceae bacterium. Taxonomy (GTDB): domain Bacteria; phylum Verrucomicrobiota; class Verrucomicrobiia; order Verrucomicrobiales; family Akkermansiaceae; genus UBA956. Next base: position 2,610 of record JAIYDP010000170.1, read on the forward strand.
GCAGCCGGCCTTTGGTCAACTCCGTCCGATGTGGCACGCTTCACGATCAGTATCCAGAACGCCGCCACCGGCAAATCGAATCCGATCATCACCCCATCGATGACGCGTGAAATGCTAACCGCCCAGAAGGGTAACATGGGCTTGGGATTGTTTCTTGAGGGGGCTGGTAAATCGCGGCGTTTTTCCCACAGTGGACGAAACGAAGGCTTCGATGCCTACATGGTCGCATGCATCGAATCCGGTCAAGGTCTGGTAATCATGATCAACAAAAACGACGACACCGGAGCCTTGATGCGAATCTTCAAAGCAGTCAGCAAAGAATACCAATGGCCTCTTTGAACGAATCGATTCCTACCCTTATCATTTCGGAACGTATTCACCAGCCCACCGCTCCCACCGCATTTTCTATGGGAATTGCTTCTGCTTAGACTGTTTGCCAAAAATAATTGCCGAAACACGAAAATAAAAAATTGTACAAACGTTTGAATTGATTCATCATTGAGCATCTCACGTCCACGCATCACTCCTGATCTTGATTCCTGCACGCTCCCAGAGTTTGTAGTAGCCAAGTTTGCGTGCGCCAA
>JAIYDP010000166.1 GCA_027487435.1 Verrucomicrobiaceae bacterium
CCCGTCCCGCCTGACCCGCATTGAGTCCCTTGAGCGAAATGACACGTGAAAATATTTTTAGAAAATGTTTTGAAGACGGAAATATTTTTCGAAAAATTTGTAACGTGAGAGCCGTGTAGACATTGGCATGTGAGTAAGCAGCACCCTCACCTAAACCCTACCTCCAAAACCATATGCACTTTGCACTTCACATAGCGTCTTATTTACTGAGCAACGTTTCTTTAAGTTTGCAGTAGCCCTCGCTCCAGTCTCAAGTTCCTTAGCTTCTTCCAAGGTGCTCGTATGCCAACTCGACATACACACTCTTTCTCTCTGGCCTTAACGGCAGCACCCCTTCTTTGCAGGCTCGGACAAATTCGCGTTTCAGCTCGTTTATGGTCATTTCCTCCCACCTCCGAACCATATCGTTTATCGGCTCAGAGACTGGAACTTGCGGTGGCAACAAGGCACGCAGCGCAGCGATTTCCTCACGAAAGAACGCCTTCACTGGGTCAACAAACAACGAGAGAGAATTTAATCAATCAGCCATATGTAAAGATCAAACTGCCCCTAACCATACCTCAAGACGCCCCCGGAACTTCTCAGCAGCTGGCCCAAATGCCTCTCTCTCAAACATTTCAACGCACTCCCTCCGAGCTCTATGACGAGGATAGTAAGATTGAATCGTACGTGAGGAGCAAGACCTCTCGGAGGCATCCAGCAGCTCCTTTTCCGAAGCAAACGCGATCCCTGCCTTCATCGCTGTGCGCCAATGTTCTGTCGCCGCCAAATGCGCTCGCCCAGCCACGAGCTCCGAAGCCGCACGCAAGGCATCCCCCATGTCTGGCACTGCCCCTTCGTTGATGCGCGCAACAAACAATCGCACCAGCTCGAGCAGCACTAATCATAAGGAAAAAGTACGCGGTTGGAGTACTGATGCCCGTGATTACGCCGCCGTTTACGACCTTTGGCCCCATGTTGCGCAGAACGGCACCAAGGCGGTTGATGCCCTCTTTGAATTCCTGTCGGATGGCAGAAGGGGAGACTGCTGACAGCCGCTGAGGATGTGTGGGGTGAGTACCAATTTCGTGTATAAAACCCACTTGAAGATCCCTCTCCTCCTCCGCCGGCCGTACAAGGGTGATGCACCGTTGCTGCGTAAACAGACCTGTTAGGGCTCGCCGGGAGTTGTTCTTGTCTTCCGCCCCCGGCCCTTGCTTTGACGCCAAAAACCTCTACTCAACGTTAGAGCTCCTCTTTGTGCCTGACATTGAGGTATTCGTCATCGGAGAGGCCATCCTTATCAAGAGAAAAGTCCCGCAACACCCAAATCAGTGCCGGCGAGAACTCGACTCCCGCTCCACGGATCTTCCGCACTAGTGACGACACAACCCTGGATCTTTAGCAAGACTAAGCCCCCTCCTCACGCGAGCTTTGACAACGCATCCTCGTTTACATTGGTCGTGGAGTTGAAAACGAACGCAGACGAAATCCTTACCGCATTAATGTGCATCCCGTTTCCTACATACAACACAGAGAGGCAGAACAGCTTCGTGTCAAAGTCAGTGTTACGATCCTCCTCCACAAGTCAATTCCTTTCAACCCTCTCTCACCGAAGCAAGTCCCTCGGTGTCGACGAAAAGAGTACGGAATGGTTCGCTTCCTGCTGGACGAGGCTCGCCCCAAAGCCACATTCCTGGCCGATGCAGTCAGGAGTAAGTGATGCATCAGAAATACCTTTAGTGCAGGCGTGGATCTTGTTGCCGACGTTGAATGAACAGCGTTGAGAAGAGAGCTGGTTCAGAAGGAAAGACTTGCCCGTGCGCTGCATGCCCGCGACGCATACAACCGCCACGGGGTCAGCCAACACAGAAAGCAAGCCTTCCGCCTCTCGAGTGACCTCGAACTTGCCGTCGGTTTCAATGATGAACGGAATAGGAAGTCGCTCCATACGCTGTTCTTCTCTGAGAGACTATTTTAACAAAAGTGCGAAGTGCTAGTTATTTACTTTCCTCAATTGTACGCAGTTGCAATCGATTACCGCACTCACGCCCTTGGTTCGAAGGTACCCCAATCCGTACGCTCAGATCTGCGGACGGGAATCTTGTAACTCTTTCGAACCTGCAGGACACACCTGTGGCCTTTCTAATGAGGAAAGCTCAGTGCTGTAGATTCGTTTGTTCGCGCGTTCTTTGGCGTCGCTGCTGCTGCGTGACTTCTCTCCGGAAGCGTCTTTTGAACAAACGACAGCAGCGTCGAAATAGGGAAGAATTCAACGTTTGGGTGCGCCTGTGGACGTTGACGCAATCGACATCGTGCCGCCCACAATTCCTCTACCGCTCTGGCGCACTCAACACGATTTAATGCTGGCAGCGCAGGCAATCGCTTCATCGGCTTCAACCTGGCGCCTCTCCCTTCCTCTATCCACAATCGCCGCCTACTATGTTGCTGCAGCCCTCCCGACGTGAAGAAGGAAGAAAAGGCCAGCTTGCCAGCTTGGGCTTCTTCGATCCGTTCACTCTGCCCCGCTCTGGCGCCGTACTTAGTTGAAACCACATGTGCTGAGAGAGTAGAGCCTTTCGGTGTTCGTTCTGATGCTGAGAAAATCCCTTACGCGTGGGAGTGGCAAATTCCGACACGAATTTTGAATTCTTCCCATGCTCACTCTTGCAAATGGGCGCGTCATCTTGATTTTCACAGACCAAACTTACTAGAGTTAAAAGTACTCTTGATTTTACATTTCTCTGAGACAGTCAAGATGGATGTGAAGGCTGAGGAAGTAGAAATGCTGCCGCATACTCTCACTCGAATTTTCTACCCTGCAGTTCAAGCAATAAAACTTTGTCCAGCCGGAGGGACTCATGTCATCGTCGTCGGGTTTCGCGGCGCCAAGGATCCGATCGCGCTGACCTATGGGCTCAATGGGATTGCAGCCGAAGCTTCTTAATCTAAAACCACATGGCGGAACAGCACTATGGGGACCAGTCTACCATCTCATTTCCATGAGTCTTGACGCTTTAAGAGCCAGGGACTCTGCCGAACGACCAAACGTTCGAGTTCTGCTGCTGGACCTTTCGGGTTCAATGGCAAACAATGCCCATGTCATTCAGCGCGCGGTTGCATCCATTCCTGAAACTGGGATGCAAGTGGAAACTGGAATCATAATTCTAGTCATGACTGACGGCAACGACAACGAATCTGAGCCCGACTTCAATGGAAATGCAGGCCTTTGCCGTCTTCTTGAAGATCTTCCACAAAAGGGTGGAGATACAGGAAATGGTGTTCCAATTGGCGTGGAAAAGATCGCTGATATAGCTATCATGATTGTGGACATGAGCGGTAGCGACCGCATCGCAACTGCATGCCGAGAGGCAACACAGAAGCTCAGCAAGGGAGCTAACCTTCGTATCGGAGTCACAACGAAACCGCGCAACATCTCCGCTCTTGTTCGATCTCGGAGTTACCGAAACATCGGCTCTTGTTCTCATGAGGTCCTTCGTGATGAGCAACTGGACCAGCCTGCGATTTTAGCTCCCATTCCAGACACCGATCTCGTCGAGATTGCTCGTCGCGAGAAGGCAGTTGAGGTAGACCCAGCGAAGCAGCAGAAGACATTGCTACAAATCATGATTGAAGTCATGAAGGAGGGGACAATCGCGAGCACGGATCGAGCTGATATCGTGACATCCATTACCCAGATGTTCCGAATCTTGCAGAGCAAAGGAAAGGTGTATATTCGCAAGTCGAGCAGAGCTGGCTGGGGAGGGTGTCCAATGGACCTCACGCTGTGCACGAACCATCACTCCATCATCAATCGTATCGTCTATGACAAAAGGCTTCGTGCGCTCATCATAAACTGCAAAGATGCCAAACCCCCTTGCCATGTGCTTGTTCCTGGCGCAGTTCTCGCCGAAGAGCAATTGATTGAGCTGGAGACAGAACGTGATCGGCTATTGGAAAAAAAAAGCACAGCCTCGCCCACCTCTGTGGACGAAACTAAAAAGTGCGGTCAATCGGTTTCTGACGAAGAGATTGAAGAGCTTATTAAAAATCCGACATCGTTCCCTGTCAACCCAGAGTGGAACAAGGAATGGCTCATCCGCGCATTGGCATCGCGCATCGACAGAAAGCGCAAGAGGAGCCCCCTCGACGTGGTGGACCATTGACAATTAAATAAAATGTAACAAATGATCTTTTGGAACGGCAGTTTGGAAGCTATGGGCGGTTCTATTTCCTGCGTCGACTCCTCTGAGCGTGTTGAAGCTTCGTCTGTGTCATCAGCGCGTAAGAGTTCTCCCGCTAGCTCCAGCACTCCGTCTACACAACCTCTTAATCCGCTCGAGGCAAAAGGGAATGTGGATTCACACGTAAAAAGCAGCGAGATTGCGAACACCTTGAGTGAAGATGTCAAAGCCGTGGCAATTGGTTCTCCTGCTGCGTTGTCCCTGTCGCCACAGCTTCCTTCAGTGGACTCACAATGGCGTTGCAAGCACCACGGGCTCCTCTCGCACAACTTTTTTGTCAACTATCGAGTCAACGCAGATGCCCAATTGGCGGAGACCCTTGCGATGGGTCTTGCTTCAGCAAGTGCTCACCCCGAATACACTTCTCCGCTGACTGCGTTCTTTGACAAGCACTGCCTTGTTGTGGGAGACGGGTGGGAGCAAGGATTTCTTAACTGCATCAGAACTGCAGATGTTATCGTACTACTTGTGTCCGAAGCTGCTCTTTCTGGAATTCGAAACGCTCACCTCCGCCCTGACAACGTTCTTTTGGAGTATGAATGCGCGTTGGATCTAAGCAGTTCAAAGAGCGCGACCGTGTTCCCCGTGCTCCTTGGTTCTTTTGTTTCCTTCGAAGGGCAGCAATTGTACAAAAAATTCTCGGCTTTTGATACCTCGGTCTATGCTGACGCTCCGCATGCCCATCCTCGTTCGGGGTTAAATGTCCGCCAGACAATGAAAAATCTCTTTGGTTTGCAGGGGAAATTTGTTCAACCTGATCAGTTATTTTCCGTCATTCCTGACATTGTTCAAGTGTTCAAGGCGCAGTGGCTGAGAAAACAAGAGGAGAAGAAGCAAGTGGCGATGAAAGCACAAGCTGACAAGGCTTCTAAAATGAAGGAGGCCATGGCTTCTCGAGCAATTGACGTGCAAGCACCCGTTGGAAGGCCACTTGAAGAAACACAGAATCACAAGCTTAACGAACAACTCCTTTCGGCTTGCCAAAATGGGGACGAAGATGCCGTTTCCACACTCCTTTCTTCAGGCGGTGTAGACCTTCTGTGTACGGGCTCTTGGGGCTATACTCCACTTCACGTTGCTGCGTACTATGGTCATGCGGGCGTCGCAAAGCTTCTCATCGAGGCTGGAGCCGACCCCAATGTGTTTATGCCAGCTGAGGCATTGGCATTGGACATTGCTCAGGAATACAGTCAACATGATGTGGTGAAGGTGTTGGAACCTCTTACAGCTCCTCCTGCTCAGGTTGCTGATCATATGTTGTGGATTGCAGCGTCTCGGGGGTCTCTTGAAAAGCTGATACGAGCGCTGTCGTTTGGCGGTGATCCTAACTACTTCAACGACAACTACTATGGGTACAGCACGCTCATGATCGCAGCTTATGAAGGCCACGTCGACTGCGTGGCAGAGTTGGTTGCACTTGGAGCGGACGTGAACTTGCAAGATGAGAAGTACTACAACTACACCGCATTGCATTTCGCTGCTTATCGGGGCCACAAAAAATGTGTCGAACTGCTTCTAGAAAAAGGTGCGGACGCAACAATAACGGATACAGAAGGATGTACAGCGTTGGAAGTTGCTAGAACGTATGGTCAGAAGGAAGTAGTCAGGGTCTTCGAGGTCCCTCAAGAAACCGCAGCACAATGACTGTATCAAGTTTTTATTTAAATTGTCTGTTAAAAAACGAATGAGATTTTGATGGATGAGTTATCTTTTCAAACGATGATGACGACAGCACGCTCTCTCCTCAAATCCTGGAGGCTCTGTCTTTTATTGTTTTTCATCGCCGGTTAGCCTCCGTTAGCGCAGCGACCCACCCTTTCAGGAGCTTTCGCGAACACGTGCCCGACATCTTGTCCTTCTGGAGAGTACTTTTCGTCAGTGACTGGAAACTGCTCAGCTTGTCCCGTCGGCCATTTGTTTGTGATTTTTTCGTTTTCTAACCCTCAAAGTTGCCCGCTTGGCTCCACAAGTCCGAATCCTTGTCCAATCGGAACTTTTGGGCTGTCTCCACGACTTTCGTCGTTGTCAGATTGCAGTCAATGCTCTGCTGGATCCTATTCAAGTTCTGGATCTCAATCTTGCGTGTCATGTCCGCCTGGCTCTTTTTGTCCTTCTGTGGCCCTTGGTCCATCATCTTGCCCATCTGGAACGTACTCACTCGGGCAAGTTCTAACTTTCTTGAATTGACGCTCTAGGTCGACAGTGTCCTGTACACCGTGCCCGTCAGGAAGCAAGTGTCCTTCAACAAGCGCTTCCCCCCTTAGCTGTTCGGTCGGGCAGTACTCCACTGCACAGCAGACAACGTGCATGGACTGTGCAGCCGGTAGCATGTGCCCCTCTACCTCGCAACTACCTCAGCAGTGCCCTCTTGGGTCGTATTCAATGCCGTCAGTCTCGTTTGGGAAACAGGCTTCTCACATAACAGGCTTTCCACGTCTTGTACAAGCTGCCCTGCTGGATTTTTCTGCGGATGGGGGGCATCGCAGCCGTTGCCCTGTGTGAATGGCTCTTTTTCTCCTGGAAATGCATCTTTTTGTTCACCGTGTCCTGCAGGGTCGCGCTGTGTCGGTGGCATGAAAGTCAATTGCTCTTCAGGATCTTACTCGTCTTCAAATGCCGTCTTCTATTCCTGTCCAAGTCTCACACTTGAGCAGACCGCGTGTTTAATTTGTCCAGCAGGTTCAAGCTGTCCTCTGTTGTCCTCAGGTCCTATTCCCTGTGCAGCTGGTGAATATTCACATGGGTTTTTGAGGAACTTCTATATCGTCTGACTTTTAAGTGGGGAAAGTTCGTGCAGGCTTTGCCCAGCCGGCAGTTTTTGCCCTTCACTTGTTTCCGTTGTTCCGTGCCCGACAGGAACGTATTCAGTTGCAGGAGTGACGGTGACTGAGATGTTGTTTTTCTAAGAGAGAGGCATGCTCAGGTTGCCCGATTGGTTTCAGCTGCACGTCTAGTATTGGGGACACGAGGGTGGCTTGTCCACTCGGAACATTTTCCCAAGGAAACCAAGTGCTGCGAAGATGTCGTGCCTGATTTTATACAGTCATCTTGCTCTCCGTGTCCAGCGGGGTTTACATGTCCCACCTCCACAGCCATCGGGTCTCCTTGTGCAACTGGTTCATACTCATTGGGCGGATCTGCGTTGTGCAATACGTGTCCTGCAGGGTCATATTGTCCATCAACTTCGTTTGCCTCATACTTGAACTTGTCTCATGCTGTAGGCTTCCTCCGATTCTTTGTCCGGTTGGTACATACTCACTCGGAGGTTCAAATTCTTGCATTTCGTGTCCCCCAGGTCATAGTTGTCTTTCGAATGCAGTTGCCCCACAACCTTGCGGGTCAGGAACGTTTTCATTGCCGTTGAGTATGACCTGATCGTAAAAATGACTTGATAGAAATGCCACTTCGTGTGCAGCTTGCAGCGTGGGGCATTTCTGTCCCAATTCGTCTCAGGTTCCCCTACCGTGTCCAGCTGGAACATTTTCAGCGGGCTCGGTGACTGCATGCTTAAATTGCTCGATCGGATATTTTTGCAGCAACAGTAATTCTCAATCCCAGTGCAGCCCTGGAACTTTTTCCCTCGGGCAGCAAGTAACTGGTGCATCTGAATTTTCTCTGAAATGTGTAGACTATTTGCACATCATGTTCTCCTGGATTTTATTGTCCGTCGATTTCGAATACAGGAATCGCTTGCAGCAATGGAACTTACAGCTTGGCGGCATTCACTACCTGCATTCTATGTCCCGCTGGATTCGCATGTCCGTTGGCGACCCAGATGCCGACAGCTTGTGTTGCAGGAACGTACACATCTGTGAACGGGAGTATGTCTTGTTTCGATTGCCCCAGTGGATCGTCGTGCGGATCCACATCGCAGGCCCCAGTTCTGTGCCAGCAAGGGACATATTCGACGATGTAAAGTGGTCCTAATCTTCAACTTACTCCAAAGACGATCCACTTCTTGCACAACTTGCCCAGCAGGATCCTATTGTCCAACGACGTCTTCTGCACCTGTGCCGTGCCCGCCAGGAACGTATTCGAATGCGCTCGCGACAAGCTGCACGAGCTGTCCAGCAGGATTTTATTGTCCGTCGACGGCGCTTCCCACGATTTTGCAATGTCCTGCTGGAACATATTCTCTTGGAAACATGGTAGTCTACTACTTTTTAAGTTTGCTTCAGTTGAATATGTCGCCTACAGTTTTTGTCGCAACATGGATTAACACATGCAGTCGTCGTGTCTTTCGTGTCAGGCGGGACGTGCATGCACATCTGGGTTGGATACTGGTGTGCTGTGCACGTCGGGTACGTATTCTTTATCAGGGGCCTCTTCGTGCTCAAATTGTCCTTCTGGATTCTTTTGTGCGTCGACTAGGTTTTCACTAGGCTGAACCATGCCTAACGTCAAAGTGCAGCTCCTGTTTCTTGCTCGATTGGTTTCTATTCGTTGGGAACCTCAATTTCATGCACTCCATGCTCAAATGGAACATTTTGCTCTTCAACAACTCAGGCTCCGCAGCCGTGTGCTCCTGGCTCATATTCGACATCGTTATTCTTTAGATTAACCAGTTTGATGTTGCAGGCCTTCCTCTTCATGTACACCTTGCCCTGCGGGGTCGTCTTGTCTGTACAATGACAGACCGCCATCGACTTGTGCAGTTGGATCCTACAGCACTGGTCTTTTGCTGTCGGAAGAGAACGAATCATTTATCTTGTAGGCTCACAGACGAGTTGCACTCTATGTCCAGCTGGATTTTCTTGCACTTCTACAGTATCAGCAGCAGCTGTGGCCTGTTTGACTGGAACGTTTTCTGCTTCTGGTCAGGTATGAGCGTTTTAGAGTTTCCTAACTCAAAGTCTTCGTGCTCGTCCTGCCCAGCAGGGTCCGCATGTCCGCTGACTTCTCAAATGCCGGTGTCTTGTGTTGCAGGAACATATTCACTGCAAGGAGCATCATCTTGCTCTCCTTGCCCTGCAGGGTTTTATTGCAGTAGGACGGAGTTTGCATCATTTTAATGCCGTCTCACTGGTCAGCACGACACCAACGCCCTGTGCAGATGGAGCTTACAGTCTTGGGGGCACAACGAACTGCACTTCGTGTCCTGCGGGTTACGAATGCGCAACCTCATCTGCATCACCTTTACCTTGTCGAAACGGATACTACAGCCCCGGTGGCTTGAAATTCTGCTTGCTCTGTGATGCTGGCTACTTGTGCGTTTTTCCTTCCATCAACTCGTCATCTCCTGCAAATGCTTGCCCACTCGTGAAATGGCAACTGGGACTTGTAGTCTGACATGACAGGGTGGGTATTGCAATCCGCCGTCATCTTTTACTGCTTGTCCTGCAGGTTCTTACGGAAATGTTACTGCGGGGTCCTCGCCATCTGTGTGTCTCGCGTGTCCTGCTGGATATTGGTGTCCTCAGCAAACGTCGAACCCTTTTCTGGAATCTCGTTTGTGCTCCCCTGTTGCTGCGCAACCACGACAATATCTGATTTAATAGGGTCATTACTGCCCAATCGGAACAGCTTACTCTACCCAATTTCCCTGTCCAGGAGGTCTGTAAGGCTGATCCTTTCATCACAGCCGTAGGCACGTACACGAATCTTGGTGGTCGAACTGGTCTTGCAGATTGTATTCAATGCAGCGCTGGGTATTTTTGTCCAGCGGGAACGCCATCGTTCAACAACTCCTTTCCAACTCTGTCATTGACATGTCCGTCAGGTTATTATTGTCCAACAGGTATTTTATGTTTGAAGATATCTCACCTCAAAAGGGACTCTCATTCCGCAACCGTGTCCGGCTGGATTCTATTCAACAAATTCTACGGGTTTGACCTCACTTGCAGACTGCAGACCGTGTACAAGTGGAGGCTATTGTCCCCAAGGATCTGTCTTCCCTACACTCTGCCGCCCTGGTACTTTTAATCCTGACGTTCAAGCGACTCAATCCTCCTTTTGCAGGCCTTGCACGGTCTTATTGGATTATAGTTAGCGTGTTTGACATGGTAGGCAGGCTATGCATGCTCTGTTAGTGGTTTATCCGTTCCTAACCAAGACTGTGCGTTTGGGTCTTATTGTCCTGGCGGAAATATATTGCCTCATGACTACTTGTGTCCAGCGGGCACTTGGAACCCGTTGAGTAATCGATTTGTTCGCGCATCTGATTGGTATTCAATCTATGCTACATTCTTTCTCATGATAAAGTCTTCCATGCCCGGAAGGAAACTCGTGTGGAGTCGGCACAGGATTCGGAAACGTTACGTTATTGCAATGTGCTCAAGGATACTACTGCCCAAATAATACAGCGTTTCCAACTCAATTTCCTTGTCCGCCAGGTACCTTTTCTTCGTCAAGAAGTTTGCGCTCGTCGTCAGAGTGCACAACATGTGCGGCAGGATCATATTGTTCCGGGGGGCAGAGTATCGTTTCTGGACCTTGTTCAGCAGGGCACTACTGCCCAAACGGTACTGCTTTTCCAACCCAATTTCCGTGCTCTGCTGGGTCATACACAACCCGTACAAATTTGACTCATTCTGGAGAGTGTTGGCCGTGCCCGCAAGGTAGGTATTGTGTTGCAGGGACCTCTGTTCCGACACTGTGTCCGCAGGGGTCGTTTTCTCGAAATCTCTCAACGCAATCTGCGGGTCCTGGATCCTTTCCACAATGTGTTTTGTGTCCAGCTGGCTTTTTTTGCTCTGCTGGCGTGTCTGATCCAGAATCTTGCCGCCCAGGAACGTACTCCTCTTCTGGGGCCTCTTCCTGTTCGTTGTGTCTTGCTGGGTACTTTTGCAACGGCAATGAAACTTCTCAGGTTTCAATGCTGCTTAGCCTCTGCGGCGCAGGAATCTACTGTCCGCCAGGAGTCTCACAAATTCCTTCCTTAGCGACCCACGCGTGTCCATCAGGATATTTTTGCCCACAAGCTATTTCCCAGCCAACGTCTTGTCCATCAGGTACATATCGAAACCAGAATGGTGGCGCTGCATTGGCTGATTGCTCGACTTGTCCAGCTGGTTTCTTCTGCCCGCCCAATTCGACAACGTTTGTAGGAAATGTCTGCAGCACTGGTCACTATTGTCTTAATGGATCCTCTTCGCCGACGCAAGTCCAGTGTCCGGGAGGATCTTTCCGCCCAAGTCCGCAAGCGACTAACGTTTCTGATTGTTCGACATGTCCAGCAGGAAGTTATTGTCCTGCAGGGTCATCAAGTCCTATTTCTTGTCCTGTTGGATACTATTGCCCGACTTCCGCGTCTCTTCCTCAACCTTGTCCAGTTGGTACGTTTGGCAATCGGACCTCTATTCAGTTCCAAAGTGAGTGCAACCTCTGCCCTGCAGGATTTTACTGTGCTACGAACGGAGCATCAAGCCCGAGCGGGCCGTGTGGTTCTGGCTTTTATTGCACAGCGGGGTCAACAACAGCTGCCCCTGTTGGTGGCCTGTGCTTTAGCGGGTCGTACTGCCCAGTTGGCAGTGCGTATCCTATTGCTTGCTCTGCAGGCACGTACAATAATCGGACAGGGTCGACTTCTATTTCATCTTGCTCCCCTTGCACTGCAGGCCATTATTGTGCCGGCGATAGAAACTCTCAACCTACGGGCTCATGTGCAAGCGGTTACTTTTGTCTCTCCGGAGCCAGTGTTCCTGTTCCGAACGACAATATCACAGGGGCAATCTGTCCGACTGGCCATTTCTGTGTAAATGGTTCAGTTGCACCCACACCTTGCTCCCCGGGTACTTTCAATCCCAGTTTGGGGCAATCTGCTTGCCTTACTTGCACTGCAGGCAATATGTGTCCAACTCCCTCTATGTCATTTCCAACACCTTGCTCGCTTGGAGGGTATTGTCCCCAAGCTTCGGCTGTTCCCATTGGTTGTCCATCTGGGTCATTCAGCAATCGGACCGGACTATCTTCAGCTTTGGAGTGCTTAAACTGTCCTCCGTCCATGTACTGCAGCGGCCCTGGTCTCTCTTCTCCGTCAGGTGTTTGTTCGCCTGGCTACTATTGCTCCTTTGGCGCGAATATTTCGACTCCTTTTAATCTTCCGGGTGCGTCTTCGTGCCCGTCTTCTTTCTACTGTCCTGCAGGCAGTAGCTCACCGATTGCATGTCCTCTTGGTCATTATTGCCCGGCCTTTTCCTCTTCTCCCGTCCCATGCCCATCCGGTACTTACTCAGATGTACCCGGTCAGCCTGCTTGCTTCCCTTGTCCATCTGGGTACTTTTGCAGGGTAGCCACAACATCTTTGCAGAATGCAAGTTGTCCTGCAGGATTCTACTGCCCGTCCGGAGTTTCGAGTGCTTCAAACTTTTCTTGCCCTATTGGTACATATTCGAATTCGACATCGTTGTCGACGTCTAGCCAGTGCACATTGTGCACTGCAGGGATGTATTGCCAGACCTCTGGGCTCACCATTCCAACAGACTCTTGCTCAGCGGGATGGTTCTGCACAAGGGGCGCTTACGTCAGTCGTCCTTCAGATGGTTTGACTGGTGATATTTGTCCTCGTGGATTCTACTGCCCCGCAGGCTCTCCAATACCACTTTCTTGCCCTCCAGGAAAGTACTGTCCAATCCAAGGGCTTGTCGAACCTGGTCAGAATTGTTCATCTGGATATGTGTGCGTTGCAAATGCAACAACAGGAACCCCGCTTGATGGAATTACTGGGTATTCTTGTCCACCAGGATATTTTTGCAGGGAGGGCGTGACGAGTCCATCGCCTTGTCCCATAGGAACTTTTTCATCCCAAAATGGACTACGCTTCGCATCGGAATGCTCAAACTGCACGTCCGGTCGGTATTGTGCGACGCCTGGGCTGTCAAGTCCGACTGGAAACTGCTCTGCTGGGTTCTATTGTCCACCTGGACAGTCATCCCCTTCTCCTACTCAATTTACATGTCCCGTCGGGTCGTTCTGTCCGATAGGGTCCCCTTCTGCAATTGCATGTTCTGCTGGGTTCTACCAGAATGTCCCTGGCAGTTCGTCTTGTCGCGTATGCCCAGCTTCATCCTACTGTTTGCCGAACGCCTCCATCCCCTTGGATTGTCCGCAAGGACACTATTGTCCGCAATCAACTGAATCTCCCAACCAGTTCCCTTGTCCTGCGGGCTCATTTAGTCCGGCCGTGCGAGGTGCATCAGTTTCTGTTTGTCAATCATGCCTTCCTGGAAAAGTATGTGCTGGCACTGGTCTTACAGCTCCAAATGGTGACTGTACTGCGGGGTACTTTTGCACGACAGGTACATCAAGCTTTTTTCCTCGAGACGGTGCGTCAGGAAACCTTTGTCCTCCGGGATTCTATTGTCCTGCTGGTTCGGCGACTCCAGTTCCATGTACCGCGGGGACGTATTCTCCATCATCGGGCAATGTCTTGAATACTTCGTGTGTTGCCATTCCGACGGGGCTGTTCAGCGCTCGCTCTGGAGTGGCTGTCTTGGGGAGTCCAGATTGCTCCGCAACAGGTTCTTGCCTAAATAAGACACTCGTGGTGTGTGCTAATCAATCCTCATTGTGCCCAATCGATCCTGATCCTCTTGTTCTTGGAGCGTGTGACGCAGGATTCCTGTGTGTTTCAGGGTCATCCTCTCCCAGGCCAACTGGTCAGAGTGGTCGACTTTGCGCAAAGGGATCGTATTGCACGAAGGGCTCCACAACCGATATTAGCTGCCCCCTGGGCCAATACAATCCTAATGATGGCCAGTCTAGCTGCATTGTGAATGGAAATGAAATCTTCTGATTTGATAGGACTGTCCAGCAGGGTCCTTTTGCCCTCAACCCAGGCCTGTCGCATTCCTGACTTGTCCAGCAGGAAGCTATTGCCCTCCTCGAACTGCTTTTCCTTTGCCTTGTCCAATCGGAAGGTATCAAATATCTTTTTGTTACATTTTGTAACATGAAATCACAGCTTTTCGAATCAGTCCTCGCTGCGTAATTTTACTGAATGCACGCCTTGCTCTGCTGGTGTGTATTGTGATACTTTCGGGCTCATTCGCCCCGCTGGTTCGGCTGTGAGGTCTTTTCGCTGATTTTTTAGGAAAATGTAATGCTGGATACATCTGTGCTGGGGGTGCAATGTCAGCCTCACCTGCTGAAGGGGTTTCCTGGCCGTCTCGCATTGAGTTCAATGTTAAAATCCATGGTATGGCTCTCTGATGGCGCAGGGCATTCCGAACGGCCTCTGCCCAGTTGGGCACTATTGTCCCGAAGGTTCTTTCAGTCCGACGCCTTGCCCCCTTGGCACATTTTTTGAGTCGAGAGGCGGTGTTGCTGTTGGATCTTGTCGTCGGTGTCCTGCGGGCCTTTTTTGCAATGCGACAGGTTTTGCTTATTTATTCTCGCTGCTGACAAGTGCAGGTCTCCTTGCCCCAGTTGGCTTGTGTTCTGCTGGTTATTATTGCCCTGGAGGATCATCTTCAGCCACTCCCTTTGAATCAATTTGCCCCGCAGGATTTTATTGTCCGCCTGCAACTTCCGTCCCTGTCCCCTGTCAGAATGGGACTTACCAGACTCGTTTGGGTGAGTCTAGCTGTGTTTCTTGTCCACGGGGACGAAGCTGTGAAAACAAAGCGAATGATCCTGAGGTCACCGTTGACGGGTTATTTTTAATATGAAAGCCTTGTCCATTACGCTTTTTTTGCCCAGGAGGGACAATGCCGATTCCATGCGAGGACCCACGAACTGGTCTTATGGGAAATTCGACTGGTCTTGAGAGCTTGGAAACCTGTGCTCCTTGTCCTGCCGGAGTGTTCTGCCGCGGTGGCGGCGTCGTTGGGCCATGTGCAGCAGGATGTACAAGTACTCTGTCTTGTTTGTTGACGCTGTAGTTGTTTGTGCAGGAAGATCTCGTGACCCCAACCCATCTGGGCAAGGTAATGTTACACAAAATGGTATGTGCCCCCCTGGACATTACTGTCCTGTGGGAAGCTCCGCACCGATCAAGTGTCCTTCAGCGACTTTCAGAAACCAATTTGGAGGTGGTTCAGAAGGTTTGGTGTTCCAGTATTTCTCTAAAAGACCAGATGACTGTTTTCCGTGTCCTGACGGGTTCATGTGCATCGTCGGTACTGCAGCTCCAATTCCGTGCCCACGCGGGAAATATTGTTCCCTAGGTACTGAGCCTCAAAGTTGTCCAAGAGGAACATACCAACCTTCGCTGGGAGCCTTCTTTATGGAATCGTGTTTGCCGTGTACCGCAGGCTATTTCTGCAATGACACCAGCTTGACAGCCCCAAAGTACGTTTGTCAATTCGCTGCTGATCGTTTTAGTCACCTGTGCTCAGTGGGTTCGTACTGCTTGGCCGGTTCTGCGATTCCATCGCCATGTCCGCCTGGCACTTACAACGGCACCGTTGGCTCAGAGTATGTGGAGAATTGCAAGAGTTGTCCGTTCGCATACTATTGTCCGGGAGGAACCTCGATTCCGATCATTTGTCCTGCTGCGTTTTACTGCAATGGAACCACATCAATCCCGCAGCAATGCCCTGGGGGATTCATTTGTCCAACTCAGACTGCAACGCCACGTCCATGCCCCCCGGGCTATTACTGCCCCACGTCATCTGTGATCCCGACACCATGTCCTCAGGGAACATTCTGTCCTTCAAAATCAGCTCTTCCTACTGTTTGTCCCCTTGGATTCTACTCTGCCAATATCACCCAGAACCGAACAAGTCTGGAAGATTCATGTCTTTTGTGTCCAGCTGGTTTCTATGGTGCTGATCCACTTCGTCAAAATTGTTCGCTGTGTCAGGAAGGCTATGTTTGTTTACCAGGAGCAAAACGGCCCGATCCTCAAGGTTCTTTTGACAATGGTTATCCCTGCCCATCTGGCTCTTATTGTCCTGCTGGCGTCCTCAGTCCGATTCCTTGTCCACGTGGATCGTTCAGTTCTTCTCTGTTGGCTACAACCCTTGCCACATGCCTCCCGTGTCCGCGCAATTCTTACAACAACAAGACTGGTCAACCCACCTGTCAGCCTTGCGGCAGCAGTGCGACTTCTTCGAATGACAGCTTGACATGCGTCTGTCGCGGAGCGAATCGTGCTTTTCATGAATCGGATGGACTTTGCCGTTGCAAGGCAGGTTTCACTATCTACACTTCGAACGCCACTGCTGATGCTGACTCCATCGCTGATTGCGAGCCGGTAGTTCTCGCAAGGTGTCAAACAGGCTTTATCCGGTCAGGAAATGGGTCTTGTATACTCTCGACGTCGAGTCAGTGCGTTGGTGCCTGCCCTGATGGATTTGTTGGTGTTGTTGACACGTTGACAATGTCGCAAGGGGTTGGAGATGTTGGTGTATGTTCTTGCCGCTGCAATTCGTCCTCGTGCGTGGACGCATCATCTAGCAAGCCCACCAAACAGTTTTCAGTGCAGAAAGATGGAAAAGGAAATACCGTTTTCAACATTGTTGACTCTAAATCCGGAAAACTGTCGAATTTTTCGTTATCTGACGTTCCGGGTGTTGTCGGAGATGTCTCCTGTGCAGGCTGTTCTGTCCAAATTGTGCGGTCCACTAACTCAGGATTCTCAGGGCTTACTGATGCAGGCGATAACTATTTTGCAGCATTGTTTACGAACACTTCAACGGCGACAAAGAGAAGATTGCTTCAGTCGAGTTCGACTACTGGCGTTGCAACCCCAATGATGTGCATCAAAGCTGGTAGTGGCGTTTTGTTTGAAGTGACAAGGGACTCTTCAGGTTGGCACTACCCTGTTTATGATCGCGACTCTCTCATAAACACAAACCCTAATTTTGACTTTGGTTCTTTTCTCACGATTCGCTCGCGAATCGACAGTGGGCAGGACATGAGGGCATTCTTTTTTACGTTCAGCTCTCCGGGTATCTACGCATTCATGGACTCGGCCTCCGCAGCGAAGAAGACAGTCGTGGGTGTTGTTGACCCTGTCATTGAGTGCCCATCAGCCTTTCAAACCAACGCACTGCAACCCCTGTCTGCTCAGCTTCTCAAGCAATTTCCGAATGTCCGAGTGGCTGATGAAGCTGTTACGCTTGCGCCAGACTATGGACTTGTCATCGGGTTGTCTGTTGGGCTTGTTGGACTCATTCTCATCGCGATTGGGGCGTTGTTCTTCATGAGACGGAGAGGACTGAATGCGTCCTCGAAGATATCCCACAAGATTGACACGACGTCAGTGGAGGAACTTCATCGGTTTTTAGGAGATAAAGGAGTGGGTAATGTGAACGCCGCTCGGACATCGTCAAACGTTGACAACGTTGTTGACTTGGAAGGGTTTAGTGTGGAGACTCTGTATGACAAGCTGCAAGACCAAACTAACCTTGTGACGGAGCAATTGACTCAACAAAAGCATGACGTAAGGGATTTCTACGAGAAAGTTAGTCGGGAAACAATGGAGCTGAAATCGATGGTGATGCAGCAACTTCAGGCAGCTGCGTCTCAGGCTAACGTTGCTGCTGGAGCTCCTGCTATGTCTGTCAGTGGAGCTTCAGCGGAACAACGGAGAGTGCTGATTCAGGAGGAAATTGAACGGCGTCGGGTGATAGCTCGCTCCATGTTGAAGAATGTTGAGTCTGAGTTAGATATTTTGGCTGAGGACATGAAGGAAACCATGGCCTTCAGAGAAGTAGAAGAGAAGCTCCGGACAACGTTGCTCTCAGAGGTGACCGATGTGGCGCTGACATTCCGAGATTTCCGACTAGGAAACAAAAAACAACAAACTGCAGTCTCTGACAGACTGAAGCAAATTGCAAGCAATTGCAAAGCTGCGAGAGATGCGATTGCAAATGAATCTGCCAGACGGCAAGTTGGTGACTTCTCAATCATTGGGGGAGGTGTGCTGGTCAAGCCTGGTGCGAGAGAAGCGATCGATCTGAGCGAACTTCTTGATGATGATGGGCAGCCACGAGAGATTGCTGGTTTGACCAAGGTGGACTCTTTGACAAAGTTGATCGTTCCGAAAAGTTCGGCTAAGATGCAAGTTGGAGAAGACGTTGTGATTCCTGTGCCGCCCATGTCATGTGTCATGCCGAACAATGGTCGGATTGTCCCGATTGAAGGTCATACATTTGTTGATAAGGAAAACGGTGGCATCGCTTTCGGGTCGGAGCTTGAGATTGACGACATCCCATTGATGCTGCCCTACGTCCACAACCCAAAGTTGCATAGCGGAGAATATTACCCCGTTCCGAATCAGCAGTTTTCCCATCTTTTCATCCTTAAAGACTACTCACTGCCCCTTCGCAAGACGACGATGTTGGATCCATCTTCGGGCCTTGAGGTCCCGATCTTGGCTGCAACGTATCATCCGCGCGAGGGTGTCGTTCCGGTGGGCGGTGCAATGATCGATCCGATCACCAGGCAGCTGACCCCCATTGTGCTAGGCGAGCCCATGGAGGACCCGGAGACTGGGCAGATCGTCCCAGTCATGGGTGTCATAATTGACCCCTCAACAGGAGCTGTGAAGCCGATCGGAGGAACGACAATCGTCTCGGGAAGCTCTGATCGCGTTGTTCTGGTCCGAGGTCGTCGAACGATTGATTTGTACTCAGGAGAGAGCATCAAAGTGGGTGCAGCCGTCCTGAATGCAACGACAAGCAAAGTTGTTGGGATCACCGATGATCTCGTTCACAGTGGCGAAGACAGGGAGATGTCCTCTACATTGAGAGTTGTGCAGGCAGTGGAGGAGCTTCGTGACGAAATGTTCAATTTTGTCGAGGTGCTGCTCAAATTGCAGAAGGTTATCCGTGCTGTGAGCATCTCTGACATAGTTAGGCGGAAACAGATCGTTTGGATGAAGTGAAGGAAGGGTTTAAAGCTCTTGTGCAAAGTTCGATGGCGGAAGTGAGGAAGGTCCAAAATTACCACAGCAAAGCATCAAGTCATAATTTTGGCTTGCTGCGCTCTCGATTCGACGACCTGAAGGCAAAGAAAACTCACTTCGAAGCCGTTGCCCAAAGCGGTGATGTTTGTGGGTACTTCCTTGATGAAGTGTCCGGCGTCTCACTCCCAATTCTGATTGGATGGTCCTTCTACGATGCGAAGTCCAAGATGGACGTCCCCGTCATTGACATTGAGCCAGGCCAAGGCCCTGGAACGGTCATTCCACTGGGCGGCACGATCGTGGACCCATCGTCAGGGTCAACAGTTCCAATTCTGGTGGGTGGGCGAATGAAAGATGGCGCAACAGGGCTTCTCGTTCCTATCACTGGTGTTAAAAGGGATCCAGTGACGAAGCTTGTGGTTCCGACATCTTGGGTGCGCCCAAGTGCGGCGACGGCAATGCAGATGGGAGGAGCTGGCGCTGGCGGAATGCTGCCTCAGGAACTTCTCTTGCAGCTTGTTCAGATGTTGCAAGGAGGTGGGTTGCCGATTGTGCCCTTCAACCGAGAAAATGTGCAAGTGGAAATTCCTGCTCATTCAGAGCCGTCATCTCCACATGCCAAAGAAGGTTCTCCATTTGAGGAGCACCGTGTTGAACCACTTGACCCTGCCAAAGTCAATGACAACCCGATCTCTCCGCAGCAGCCGCTGACAGCTCGCGCAATCGACGTGCTCACAGACCTTGGCGATGATTTCACTTCCAAGCGTCGAGAATCGAGTGATCCGCCAGGTGGTTTGGCGTCGTTGCACGGAGGGGATGCAGCGACGAGCAGTCAGCTAGAAAGCCTGTCCTCGCTGTCTCATGTGACGGAAGAGGATCGCAAGATCGATGAGAAAGTTCGGGAAGAAGTCGATGAGTTCTTGACAGCGTTGAAAGCCCAAAACGAAAAAGTTCTTTCTTCCCCAAGTTGTCTGACACGGCAGTTTTTGCGCGAGGTGCACGACGGAGTTCAGGCTGCGAAAGGGCCCATAGCTGCTGCAGATGCAGTGTCGAACCTTGAAAAGCAACTTGAGGCCGAAGCAAATACCTCGTTGGCAAAAGATTTTCTCCTCAGTGCCGCAACGCGCCGCAAAGAACGTCGACGGAAGAGGGAGAAGGAGCGCAAGGAGAAGGAGAAGGCCTTACGGGACAAGGGGATGGGGGACGCGGACGTTGCTCTTGCGATGCGGCTCGACGAAGAGGTTGCCAACAGCCAAGAGACTGCGATCGAGGAGCAGCACAAGGCGGCGATTACAAAGCTGTTGCATGTGCTGTTTTTCTTTTCTTTCGAATTGACTCTAAAGGACATCGGTCACCTTCGAGAGGCCCTGAAGGAGGGCATATCGCTTGGAAGGGACGAGGAGGCCCTTGGGACGTACCGATCCGCGGAGCGATCTGCAGAGGAAGACTTCGCAGTCAACCAAATTTCGGCTGAAAAGGCCAAGTTAGCGAAGTCCGTGAAGTCAACCCAGCAGAGGTTGTCGAAGCTTTTGGAGAAGTCAAAGAAGATGACTGACGTTGTGTCGGCGATGGCTGCCCAAAGCAAGGCTCAGGACATGGCGTTGAAGCATGCACAGCGGAAGGCTGAGCTGGAGGAACAGATGCGGAACGAAATGGACGATGAATTGAGGAACCTTCGGGAGCAGCTCGTGCAACAAAAGCGCAAAGTCGCTATCAATTTGCGTTGAATTGACTCTGCAGGTTATTGAGTCAGAGCTCTCAAGGTTCTCCAAGGACATGGCGGTCGTAAACGACGAGGATCGAGCGGAGACGGTTGCGCGGCTTGAGCAAAATAAGAAGCGATTGGAGGCGATGTTGGAGAAGGAAGCTGAGAAGCAGGAGGAGCAACTCAAGCAGGCACTCGATGCCGCCATGAAAAGGCGGCTGGACAGGGCTGACAAATTGCACGAGGACCAGTTGAAATTAGCTGAAATGGAGGGAAAGCATGCGGAAGAGCTGAGGGAGTTGCAGAAGAACCAAGATCTCGCAGCCAAGCGAGCGGAAGCCGAGATCTCTCGAGACATGGAAGGCCTTCAAGCGCTAGCGAAGGAGACAAAGGTGAACCTCGTGGAGGTAAGGTGTCGCTGGTTTCGATTGATCCTTCTTCAGCTCGTCAAGCCGGTTGAGCTACAAATCGAAGGAGTGTCTGAGGACGAGCGGAGCCGCTTGTTGGCTGCGCAGGAGGAGAAGGAGAGGCAGCTTCTCGCCGCTGTCGGCGCGGAGAAAATGCGCCAAGCAAAAGAGCTCGCCGAGCGGCTGGAGCAGAAGCGTCAGAAGCTGAAGGAGCTGAAAGCAAAGCAGGTGGGTTTGGATGATTTGCCTTTTTTGAGCAAGGGCAGGAAAGCGAGATGCAAAACGTGCTTGTGCAGCAGGATGGGGAGGCGTCGAAGGTAGCAGAGAAAGTCAGGCAGGATGAAGCAGCTCTTCATGTTGCTGTTGAGAAAAAGGCGGTAGACTTTGAAGCTGACATCAAAGCACAGTTTGAGAAGCAGCTACAGGAGGAGAGGGCTAAATTTGAGCTTGAGATGGAGCAGCGCCGTGACGATCAGCGGAAGCAGTTGGAGCTCTTGTCCAGAGCTCAAGAGGACGAGAAGAAGCGCCTGGAGGAGGAGCTGGCCCGCGAAGGGAGGAAGATCAATGAAGAAATCGAGAGGATGCGATTGGCAAAGCAGGAGCAGATGAGCCGAGTGCGTTGAGACCCCTCAATGTCTCACTCTGCAGATTCGGTCGCAGCAGCAGAACGAAATGACCAAATTCGTGGCTAACATCGGCGAGGTCAGTGCGGATGAGAAAGACGCTGTGGTCAACAAGCACAAGGAGCAACTGACGGATCTTGAATCGAAGATCAGCGAAGAGATCAAGAAGCAGCAGAACGATCTCAAAGATCGCATCGAGAGGAAGCGAGCAGAGCAACGACGGAAACATGAGCAAGAAGTCGCAGCTAAAGTCGTCGAGCACAAGGTTGAAGAATCCACACTTAAAAAGCAAATTGAGGAGAAAGTTGAGCAAAAGTTGATTGACGATGCGATCAAGGCAGTCCCAGAGTCCGAGAAAGGCACTGTCATCATGCGCATCAAGAGGCAGAAGCACCAGAAGGAGATGTTCGATCTCCTAGCGAGGCAAATGGGGGAGCTCGCCGAGGCTGTGGGGGCCTCGCAAGAGCGGCTTTCTGCGCGACAGCGAATGGAAAAAGACGATATGCTGAGGCGCCATGCGAAGGAAGTTGATGAGTTTGTCGAATCAGACGAATTCCCTGCGCGAATGTTGCGGGCGAAGCAAGAGCAAGAGCTTGTGAATTTGGAGGACAGCCACCAGGCGTTGCTGCACGAAGACGAGGCTCGTGTTACCTCCGAATTTGACCGTAGCCAGAAGGCCGAACTAAAGCAGATGCAGGATCGTCATCAGAAGGAGATGATCGAGCTTGAGGCGGACTTCGCAGCCCATGGGGTGGGCGATGACGACGGCGGCTCGTTGGACGACATGATCGAGTTCAAGAAACGAATGCAGCAAGAGAAGCAGCACTTGCTGAACCAGCTCCGTGTGGAAAAGATTGAGTATGAGCGCGAGCAGCGACGGACGATGCAAGAGGAGATGCGGAAGTACGAGGAGGAGCTGGAGCGGGAAAAGGAGAAGGAGAAGCAGCGCACGACGGAGACGCTGGCGGAGTTGGAGCGGCAGAAGGAGCGCATGCGCCAGGAGATTCAGCAACAGCAAATGCAGGAGCTTGAGGACTTTGGTGAGGAGATGGATGCGCATCAGAAGGAGAAGCTCCTGCAGGCGCACAAAGTCGAGCTCGAGCGTCTGACCGCGGCGCTGACGGACGAGCGGCTGCGGCAGAACTCGCTTCTGGAGGACAAGTTGGCGCGACGACGAGAGGAGAGGCGGAAGCAAAAACTTCGGGAGATGGAGCGGAAGTTGCTGGAGATGCGCAAGGGCCCGAAGAAGTTGAAGAATATCGTCTCACAAATCCCGCTGCAGGCGCTCAGAACCGCCGGGGAGCGGCAGCTGACGTCCGTCGAGCGCGAGGACGCGCTGCTTAAGAACGTGACGGCGCGGTGGATGACAAAAGCTAAACAAAAGACGGAGGAGGAGATCCACGTCGCGCACAGGACCCTCGACCGCAAAGCCTCCGCAGGTCGACTGCTCGGGCCGTTTGTTCCGCCACTCGCGCCGCCCGCAGAGGCAGCGAAGGGGTTGGACCGCAAGGGGAGCACCTCAAAGTTGCCACCAGTTGCGGAGGAGCCGCTCGCGTCGACGAGGTCTGCCGTTGCGTTGGATGCGGCTCTGTCGGCGAGGTCAGCTGCTGGTGATGTGCAGGGCGCGGGGGTGGCGGTGGCTGGAGGTGGTGCGTTGATTGGGGGGGTGCGTGGGGAGGAACTGATTGCTGCGATGATGGCGTCGCCTATGTTTTCGAAGCTGCAGAGCGTCGAGACGATGCTACAGACGCTGCTGACGCAACTCGCGCCGCTGCGCAAGGGGTGAGAGGGAGGTTGTGCGGGGGGGGGTGTAAAATATCCCAGAATAAAAGTCCTAATACACTTATGTACAGCGAACCAACTATTTTAAGCGTCGTCAACGCGACCGTGGGCCGTTTGATGGGTGTCGAGCTCAGCCTCCCCTCCCCCGAGCAGGTCGGAGAGGTCCTTCAGCTCGGGCAACACTTGCAGGCGCTCTAGGACAACGCGACCCCCCCCTTCTTTGCTCAATAACTCACGAAGGTGATTATTTGCCGCCAGAAGAGTTGACGGGGTCTCGATGACAGACAAAATTGATGCGCCCGTTGATGTAGGGGTGATCGTCGACGTTATGGCGGGAGTTGAAGGCAGCTGTGCGACAATGGTTGTCGCTGATGTCAGATTGGCTGCAGCAGTTGATGTGGGCAAAGCTGATGACACCGGCTGCACCGCGCGAGGGGTGAAATGGAGGGTGAAGTTGATGTTGTGATCCTGCCACACTGACCACAAATGCGTCACGCCATGGAAGAGGTAGCACCTCGGGACGCCGTTGGGGTCGAAGGGGCCGGATGGGGCGAAGCGGGTATTGGCGAGGTCGCAGAGCCACGAGATGAAGGGGGAGGTCTCAGCTGGGCCCAGACCGCCCATGGCGATGGAAGGGTCCCCATCGGCGGCTCGTTGCGAGAGGGGGTCGATGGGGCTCAGGGCCGTTGCCACTACGTCGTCAGCGTGCAGGACTCTGAATTTGCACCCCCGACGGCGAGAAGTATCAACATCGCCGTCGAGGAGGACTGGACACCAGGCGCTGACATCCCGCTCCTAAATTTGCCAAAACGAGCGTTAGGGCCTTGATCGTAACAACCTGTTACTCTCTTGTTATCTACTGACGGAGATAGGGTGCGGCGTTGCCGTCATCCAGTATCCAAAAGTCCACACACTCGACAGCAGTGTTCGAATCCGACACATTTTACAAACATTTTGAAATCTACATCCACAACCATTTGTACACATCAAAATAACATCAAGTTATCGTGGGACATCCCTCAGAGCCAACTTCTGCAGCAGCTCCTCGATGTTATCCAACTTCTGCCGCAGCCCAGTCTGTTCAATCGCTGCCATCAAATCCTTGACCGAGAGCTCCGCTGGCTCATTGGCGCGCCCGCCTCTTGAAAGGGGGAGGCTCATCGCGAACGGGATCGTCGGGCTTGAGTCCCGCGACGGCGCTCGGACGAGTGGTCGCGACTTCGGGGGATCAGCCAACGGCCGCGAAGGGCTTGCATCGCGCGACGGGGCGGCGATGAGTGGCCGCGGCGGCGAAAAGTCGACCTTTTCTTCGGCTTGCTTCTTTGGCTCCGCTGCGGCGCGTTTCTCAGCTGCAGCGGATGCAGCGAGCCGCTCCTTCAGCGCCTTGGGCCGAAGGGTCCAAATCGAGGAGGGCGGCTGCTTCCCGTCGGCACCTTCGGCGACCTTTGGCGTCGCGAAGGTGGAGCGCAAGAGGCCCCACCCCTTCTTGGCGGTCTCCGTCCGCTCCGCCTGCTTGGCGATGAGGGCTTTCTTCTTTTGCTGGCGCGCCTCTCGCTTCGCTTCCAGGATCTGCTGCTGCGTCTGCAGGTTGTTCGCTAGCGCCTGCCCAAGCCGCGCGCAATCCTCCTCGTGCGCCTTCATCAACTTCTCCTTCGCAGCCGCGTCGCCCTCGTCGATGTCTTCAAGCGCATCCTGGTGCTGCTGCAGACGCTTCGCCTGCTGCTGCTGCAGCTCCGCCACCTTGCGCTCGTACTCCTCCTGCTGCATCCGGCTACTCCTTTCAAACGCCTCGTCCATCCGCCGCTGCTCCTCCGCAAGCTTGCGTATCGCCTCCTCCTCAAAGGCGTTGCGCTGCTCCAGCAGCTGCTTCCGCATCATCTCCTGGAAGCTCGCCCAATCAGCCGCACCATCCGCAGGCGTTGCAGCACGAGTCGCTGACATTGCCGCAAGCTCGTCCTGGTGACGTGCGCGCAGCTCTGACTCTTCACGCCGATGTTTCTCCTCCAGCGCCAACATCATCGCTTCATCCTTGCGCGCCCGCTCCTGTGCCCGCTCGACCAGTGCCTGCTTCAGCGCACTCGCAGCTTCCGGCGACGTCACGCCGCCAAATCTCGCTGCAATCTCCGCCTCAACACGCGTTCGTTCGTCCAATTTCGGTAGCGGAGTTCTCGCTGCCGCAGTTTCTGCCAAATGTCGGGACATCAAGTCCAAGAATTCGCGCTGATGGCGCTCATGCAGAGCTGTGACGGGGGATGATTGCTCTGCCTCTTCCGCCTCGCGCATCAAATCCTGGCGCTCTTTCTCCGCACGCTCGACCTCCCGCCTCTCCTCCGCAGCCTGGAGCTCCTTCCTGCGCGCGATCTCCTCCTCGTCTGCGCGACTCTTCGATGCCAGAGCCTTTTTCTTCGCCGCTAGGGCCTCTCGTTTAGCCGCAAGCTTCGCCTCGAAGTCTGCCTTCTGGCGCTGCTCTTCGTTTGAGACGCTCGAATCGAGCCGTTTGAATTTGAATTCATGCGCGGCGAGAATGCGCTGCTGCTCCTCCTCCGACGACGCTGCAACGGAGGCGAGGCCCTTTTGCAACTCCGCCTTTTCGTCGTCTTTCATCTGCGCGGTTCAGCCACGTCAGATATCACGACAACACAAAACATCAACCCCTCCATCCCCTCACCTTGCGAAGAGTCTCTTCTCGCTGCTGCACCATCGCCTTCGTTTCCTCTTCCAGCCGTTGCGTCTCCGCCTCCAGTCGCAGGCGCTCGTCGTCCTGCCGCTGGCGGATCGCCGCAATCTCGCGCTCCTGCGCCTCCATCCGCTGCGCCTCCTCTTCGTCCAACTTCCGCCGCTTCTCCTCCCACTTTTTTTCGAATTCGGCTCTCAGCCTCGCCTCTGCCGCACTCTCCTCAGCGTCCTGGTCCTTGGCCGCAACCGTTTCCTTGCGCATATCCTCCAGCCGCTCTTCTGTCGCAAGCATCTTCGCCTGCAGCTCCGCCGCTTGGCTCTCGCGCAGCTCCGTCAGCTTCTTCCTCTTTGCTTCCAGTCGCCCCCTTAACTCCTCCGCTTGCCGCAGCTTCTCCGCATCAACAGCTGCCCCACGAGCTTTCTCCTTCGCTTCCATCTCCCGCATCAGCCGCTCGTGTTCCTCTTCGCTCACGCCTTCGACTTCAAGCCGCACAGGCTCTCGAACCGGCACAGAATTCGTGGAGGTGTCGGCCTCTTGCGCGATGGTTTGTTCCTCAATCTTCAAAAGCTCAAACTCGACTTGCGCAACCTCCGCTTCCACAGCGTGGGTCGCCTCATCCTGCGCTGCTTTCAGCTCAGCCACCGCAGCTGCCGCCGCTGCTTCTGCTTTCGCAACGTCAATCTCCTTCTGCTCGCGCTCGAGCGCACGCTCCATCTTGCGCTTCTTCGCAGCAACAATTCGCTCTTGAAAGTCCGACTCCTGCTTCTGAGCCTCAGAGTCAAGCAGCTGCGCGAGCTTTGCACGAGATTCCTCCAGCCGCGCCGCAACCTCTTCCTCCGAGAGCCCGTCGCTGGAAATCAGCTCCGTCTTGGCACGGTCGAGCTGCTGCGCAAGCAGCGCCTTCTTTTGGTCCTCCAGTCGCTGACGCAACGCCGTGAGCTCGTCTTCAACTTCTGCTGCCATCTTCTTCTCCAACGCAACCTTCCGGTCTGCAAGAGACGACATCATCGACTGCACATGAAGGTTGACAACATCTTTTGCAGCCGTGAAGAGTCGCTTCGATTTGCGCGCAACCTTTTGAAGGCGGCTGAAGCAATCATCCATCGCCTTTTGGGCAGCAGTTGCGCCTCCTTGCCGATGGGGCCTTTCAAACAAGCTGAGGGCCCTATCGACATTCTCCCGCAAACGCTTCGCGAGCTCTTCTTGCTCCGCCGCAGACGCCCCAACTGCTCCGTCCATCGCCCCACGAAGAGCATTTTTCAGGACCTTTTTTGTCAGTCCAAGACTCCCACCCCACCCCTACGTCATCGAGGCGAGCAAGTGACTCAGCGAAGAACTTTTCGGCACCACTGATGGCGTCGGTCAGGCCGCGATCCATCGCCTCTCTGGCGACATTGACCTCCTTTTCGCCAACATGCTGGTCTCGCAGAGCAGAGGCGCGCTTTTCGACTTCCTCTCGCAGCTGCGTGGCCAGCGCTTGCAGATCCGACTGATCGCGTTTGCTGAATTGAGATCTTGCGTCCAGCATCCTCTGAACGAGCTGAGTGAGTGAGTTCGCAACAGGGCCATCGCCATCGAGGCGCAAGATGGTCTGTAAATCCTGTTCAAGTTAAACTCAGGAAATAAACATAGATACGTCTTCAGGGCCAAAGAAATTGCGCAACAAGCCCTGGATCTCCTGTTGCAGAGGAGTCTTCAGTGGCTTCACTCCTTCCCCATTGACTATGACATCCACGTCATTAGTCTTGCTGTCGTCAACTTCAATCGGGGCCGGCACGTCCAGTTTCGTGGCCCGCAACTCGGCGGTTGGCGCAATCGGAGGCTCTGGCGAGGTCACACCGAGCGTGCGATGCGCCTCTCGTCCGACGGGAGAGGGGCTTTGGGCGACTTTGGGTTGGGCAAACCTCAAGTTGGAAAACGGCACAACAATGCCAGAGAGGGGGTCCCTCCTGACACCATGGATTGGGACAATAACTTGAGAAGCTACATCCAGCATTTTCCCACCGATCTTTGCTGCCACAACAACCCCCCTCTGCGGGTCCAAAGCACGGCAACCAAGAGGTTCGACGATGTCGCCTGCCTTCTTCTCAAACGCAAGGATGGGTACCAGCGCTCCTGACATCTTGTCTAGCATGTCTGCTCCTAGAAGGCAGGGAACCATCTCATTTTCGCCAGTGATGTAATGTCCCTTCGAACCGCCATTCGTCGCGACTGGTTGGAGAATATTCGCAACTTCGTCTGACAACGAAGTCAAGTACTGAACAAAGCTGCGGGCTGAGTCAAGCTGGGATTTTGCGAGGGATGAATTGAACGAATCCTGCGTGTGGTCAGGGCATGAAATAGGTTAAATTACTTTGTCATGTAGCGATGCAGCCAAGTCGCGCACAAATCGGAAGGCTTTGGCGACGGGCGAGGCGGGCAAGTGGACGAACCCACCCGCCGGCACAGCAATTTGCGTCAAGACTTGTACTCCAGAAAATGAGTCAGCCGTGGGACGGAATCTGTGGGCAGGACTTCCATTGACAGTCCTGCCGACTGGAACAACGACTCCTGTAGTGACGTCAATGGCGACACCCAGAATCGGAACGATAGCGTTAGCAGGGTCTTGCATTGGGTACCCCAAACGAATTGGGACACACAAGCGAGTGATGGGATCTATCATGGAGCCTCCCACAGCTATGAACCCGTTTAACATTGGGGAAAATGTGACAGCCAGCGTCGGAACTTCTAGCCCGGACGACGGACAAAGAATTGTCTCAGGGAGATTGAGAAGATCCTCTGCTTTGCAAAGATGAGCGAATGCAAGGGTCGACGACGGGAAGAAGTCTCCGGTCGAATCCTGCCGATTTTCAATCAAAGGCAAGCACCGCTTGAAGCGCTCAAACTGGATCGACTCAACGTCAGAAACTTGACGAGTGTCGACATCTATGAAGACGCCTCCGGCGATAGGAGACACAAGGCCAGACTTCGAGCAAACGAAGAAATCGTCTGGTACGACGATGGACATATCGGTACCGGCCATGACAGCGACGCGAGCCCCATTCACAGGTACAACAAGTCCTGGCACTTGGAAATGGGGCTCTGTAAGTCCATCAATGATTCGTGGTATGCCATCACCATCCAACACGTCGGCATGTTGGCCATCCAACAGCAGCGACACGCCTGACGATGCAAACAAATCTCCATCCCGCCGCTCCATGCCATCCAGAAGGGACGACAACGCAGACGCAGACTCAAACGACATGTCGGAAATTGCAGCAGCTGCGACGACGAACAACTCTTCGAATGCACGGCGGACTCGAGACGCTCCACTGCTTTCTGCGGCAGCAATTTTGAGGCCGGCCTCAGCGACGGCTTTTCTGCGGGCAACTTCAGCGTCGACATCAGATTTCAAAATCACAGCAGGGACAGCAATGGACTGTACAGCATCAAGTGTATGGTTCCCTCCAGTGTGCGGATACTGTGCATTCTCTAGAGACGACAAATGGACGTTGCGAAGTAGGGCACGAATATCATCGTTCTGGCGCTTCATTTCGCCCTGGAGCCGACTGCTCTGGTCGCGGAGAATATCCATGAGCGTATCAACACTGAACCCTTCCAAATCAAACACACCATCGATCCCAGATGAAATCTTTGTTGTGTTGCCAGTCGCGATGAATTTGTGCAGCTGCGACGGTTTCAAGTCCTTTTCAGCACTAAACACTTCGTTCAGAGCCTTCGCTCGCCTGCGGCGGATGTACAGTATCAAACCTACTAAAAACAATATCAAACACCCCAGCCCAACGGAAAGACCTATCACAAGCCCAAAGTCAGGAGCCAACGTCACTGAGCCAGTGGACCGGACGCCTGGGAACTGCTGGAGAATCTTGGCTGAAAGGGGCTGAATTGCATTCGTTGCGAATGCAGGGGGGCACTGCAAGACAGGATCAACAACGCCGACAATTGTTTGTCGAGATGGGGTCACGACATCGCTAAAAGCATAAATACCTGGTGACGAAAAAGAGAAATAAAAGGCACGAGGAGCAGAGCCCGATGAAATTTGGTCGCGAAGCTCAATGAAGCGACCGAAATCAAAAGAAGGGTTCGTGTTGAGCAAAGAGTCGCGATCATATTGCGGGTAATGAGTTCCTGACGAATCTGTAGTGATGTCGAAAAGAATACCAGAGCCTGCCTTTATGCAGACAACTGGAGAGTTGATGACAGAGTCAGTCGACGCTTGCAACAGTCGACGAGAGGACGTTCCCGACCTGTTAGAGGATAGAGCAGCGAGATATGAAGGACCAGCCTCTACGACACCCCCAAACCCTGCGCTGGACGATTGGATGATTTGAAAGTTGCAGGGGGGTGACGAACAAGAAAAGTCTCCAGAGACGCCAGCGTCAGCAAGAGAGAAGTTCTTGAACGACTTGGTGACAGAGTCGTACACTGTCATTCGGGGCACGCCGTTTGAGTCCGCTTCCAATGATAGTGACTGAGTCTGGCGAGTCAGCTGATTGCTGACGCATGAGCTGTTCTTGGGGTCGCACACACAAGAACACAAGCCAACATCGCCAACTCCGCCATCAAGGGAAATTGAGTCTGATTTCGGTATAAATCCATCTGCACAAGAAATGTTGCATGTCGAGCTCAATGAAACGCAGGTACCATCAGAAGAGCGAACAGCGCCTGTCGCACACCGGTCAAGGATAACCGGCTCACAGTCGACGACAGCATCAGCATCTGATGTAACATTGGCACTGTACACACGATGACCCGGAAGGCAGCGACATTGGCCATCTGATGCATGATATTGGCGATTGAGCCCGCGGCACAAACACGATAGACTATCATTTGTTGCAATAGCACTGGACCCACAAGGCTTGCAAGTTATCTGAGCTGTCTTATTGTTGTAAGAGTTCTTTGGGCATGGAATGCAATCTAATAAACTTGTTAAACTGACATTTCCATTGAAAGTTCCCATAGGACATCCACTTGGAGCCGCTGACCCAGCAGGACAGTAGCTGCCAGCTGGACAAACGTATCCACGGTGGAACTCTTTGCTTGTCGGATCCGATCTTGTGGCCCCACTGAGGCAGACAAACCCTGCTTGACAAGTCGAGCATTCCAAACGCAACGGATGCTCCCCAGCTGAACCGGCGGGGCAAATTGTGCATGATTCATTCAGAGAGGATCGCAAAAACGTTCCATTCGCTCCAAAAGAACCGATCGGGCACAGAAAAGGAAGATTGGAAGCAGCTAGGCAATATGTCCCTTGCGAGCACTGAGTCGGCGTTTCACTTGCAGACGAACAGAAGAATCCTGAGGGGCATTCTATCGAGGCCACTCCGCCTGGGCAATAGCGCCCTGGACGACACACGGTTGGGAATGAGGAAGCAATTTGGCAATCGAAGCGCGGAGGGCAGCGTTGCATTGCAGAAGAAGCTTCGGCATCAGGACATCATATGAAAATGAGACCATTGGGGCAGAAGAAACCCGCACTGCAGTTGACGCAATCTTGAATGGAGACAGCGCTGAAGTTGGCTCGGAAAGTACCTCCAGGGCACGCCATAGCCTCAAAAGTGCCCAGAGGGCAGTAGAAGCCCGAAGGACACTGAAAGAGTCTAAAAAAATAAGTTGGTGCACAAATGCTCTGAACGGCTCGACAGTAGCAGATGTGTTACAGACATATCCAGCAGGACAGGGTAGGCATGCGCTTGGCACGGCCATGGAGAGATTCGGTTGGTAAGTTCCTCGAGGACAAGAAATTGAGCCTGTGCCCATGGGGCAGAAGTGTCCTCTTGGACACAAGGTCGGCTCAGTCGTGGCGACGCCACAAACGAATCCCGAGGGACAGACCCGGCAAAGACCTACACACTACTTAGCATCGACATATTCAGTAAATACTTTGCGCCTCTGTTAACGTGGAGTTGGCATACGTATGGGCAGGACATGGCGCTGGCTCAGTGGATCCACTCAC
This sequence comes from Verrucomicrobiaceae bacterium, assembly GCA_027487435.1. Classification (GTDB taxonomy): domain Bacteria; phylum Verrucomicrobiota; class Verrucomicrobiia; order Verrucomicrobiales; family Akkermansiaceae; genus UBA956. The sequence goes on from JAIYDP010000166.1 coordinate 32,168, forward strand.
GCAGAAATGACCCATTGGGCACATCCCGCCAGCAGACGAGTTGAAAGCCCAATCTGGTGTCGGTGTTGCCGAACCGCTGACGCACACATCTCGACAAGTGAGAAGAGTCGGTGGTGAGCGTACAGCCAGCAGAGCAGTTTGACACAATCGCACCACCACGGCAGTACTGTCCGGGCGGACAGACGGAGCACTGGCTTCTGTTTGTCAAGCCAACTCGGGCACCATAAATAGCAGTAAGCGGCGCTTCACAGAGCATGGGCAAGGTCCTAGCCTCGCAAAAATATCGCAGGGGACATATCTATTTCATCAGAAATGCAAAAATGATTTCAAACCGCCGGATTGGCTCCTTTGTCCAAGCAGCTGAACCCTGCAGGACAAGGCAGGCAGCTGCTGCTTCCTGGCGTCGGTTGATAATACCCGTCCGCACATGGCGACGGAGCAACGGACCCTTCAGCACAATAATTGCCTACCCATCAGAAAACGCAAGCTAAATTTGTAACCTCGAGGACAGACAGAGTTTGGAGGATCTGGGCGATCGTTGCCACCTGAACAATAATATCCGGGCATGCAAAGACCGACAGGAGTGGGCGACCCTTCGTAGTGAGAGAGCATGGCAGTAACGTGCCTGTGTCGTTGCAAAAGTATCCTGGACGACATTGGGAGCAGGCGGAGAGCGATCCAAGTCCAACCGAGAGCGAATACGTTCCCATTGGACATGGAGTCGGTGACTGAGTACCTTGAACACAATAAGAGCCCATTGGACAAAGGCCATTAATGTTTGAAGAGATCTTAAGTGTCAGTTCGAATAAATAACGAAGTACATTTCCGACAACAACGCCGCCTCCAGGGGAAGGACTTGAAGCGCTAAGCGCACAGAGAAACCCCGCCACACAATCTCCTGCACAGGTTGGCTGCGACGATTGCGCTGGCACCTGAGGGGCTTGCTAGGCCTGGCATTGCGCAATACTTTCCTGGTGGACAGAGCATGCATTCGGACTGTAGCGCGAGGCCCGAAACATAAGAAAATCTGAACTGTCATGGGTGGCTGGTGTGGACGTGAATATACGTTCCGACTGGACATGGGAGCGGAGAGACTGTCCGCGGAGGGCAATAGAACCCTGCAGGACAAGTCGTGAAGTTCGCTGGGAAGGGTTGGGGACAAAATGAACGAGAAGGACACTCCTAAATAATGTGAGAACAACAATAGTACATGGAACAAACCAAGCAAGAAGTTTGAGCAAAAGAAGGATTGTACAAGCCAGATGGACAAGAAGTAGGTGATAAGGCACCTCGAAGGCACAGAGCTCCCTTTGGGCATATATAACCACCCGATGTGGTTGGCCGCGGAGTATTGGATCCTCCGGAACAAACGAACCCTTCATCACAAGATCCTGCAGATACAGCGCTCAACGAACAAAAGCCATTGACATTGGGTTGACAAGAAGTCAACGACGTATTCCCACAGATGGCGGATGAGCAATTCGAAATTGAAACAACAGCCGAAGAGGTGCTGAACAACCCAACAGGGAGATTTTGACAATCCGACATGTTTCGATTGCCCGTGTTTGGAGAGAAAGAGCCTGCAGGACATGGAACGGGGGACATCGAGTTGATCGGACAATAGTGACCCATAGGGCAAACATTGCCAGTGATCCCGTCAAGGGGAGTAGAAGAAGCTGCCCCGCCCAAACAGAAATAACCAGCGGAACAACTGACATCAGGCTGCGAAAGTCCACTCGCAGTGCAAGCCATGCCAGCTAAACAAGCGCTACAGCTAGACAGCGTCGAAAGCCCCAAGGATGCCCCAAACGTACCGACCGGACATCTGAACTGCAAACTACTTTGAGTTCCAGGCGGGCAATAGCTTCCAATGGGACAAACAACAGGAACAGCAGTGCCAATAACACACACCATTCCAGCAGGACACACAGCACAATCAACGACACTAGCGCCCCCGACAGCACCTCGGAACGTACCCGCAGGACAAGCAACCTGAGTCGACACTCCAGACCCCATGGGACAATAGTATCCCGCAGAACATAACAAGCTCGAGTTAGAAGGCTCGTCTCGACCTCCGGGACAATAGTACCCTGCAGTACAAAGTGGACCAGGCTGCGTCATCCCCGACGTTGGACAGAACCGCCCAGGAGGACAAATCTCGCACTCATCCATGCTCCCTAGCCCTGTTCGATTCGACCACGTCCCACTCGGACAACTCACAGGGCTCAGCGCACCAGACATACAGAACGATCCCGCAGGACACACAAAACCAGACACCCCATCAACTGGCATGGACGTCGTCGCATTCTCAATGCAGATGTAACCAGCACTACAACTCGCCCCCGGCGCTGTCATACCTACATTACCACAAAACCGTCCTCGCACACACGGAACAGGATACCTGGAGCCGCTAGGACAGTACGACCCACGGGGACACACATTCCCAGTCACACCATCCTGCGGATTGCTCACTGACGCTCCTCCTGCACAATAGAACCCAGCGCTGCATTGCCCACTCGGACTCACAAGAGCAGATCCCCCACAGAACATCCCTCCAGGACAGGAACTGCACTCACTAACATCCCCAAGAGAAGTCTGATTCGAAAATGTCCCCGCCAAGCAAGTGAAATTCACATAGCTTGCAATACCTGCAGGACAAAAGTACCCAGCCGGACAATCCGACTGCACAAGCGACGTCGTATTCAATCTACAAAACCGTCCACGTGGACATGTCTTGCAAACAGAAAGACCTGAAACATCCGAATACGTGCCCGCAGGACACACAACAGGACCAGAGTTACCACCACCACAGAACGACCCCGCAGGACATACAACAGGTGACGACGTCCCTATCGGACAAAAGAACCCAGCAGGACAGACCGACGCCCCAACTTGGTTCATCGGCGCAGACATGTTAGCACCAGACTGACAAAAGTAGCCAGCAGAGCACAGCCCAGATGGAGTCGCTAGTCCCGTTCCGCTACAGTACGAAGATGGTGGGCATGGTGTGCACTCGGTAATGGAAATTAACCCAGTACGATTTCCAATTGTTCCAAACGGGCAACCAGTGGGGTTAGAAGAGTTTTCAGGGCAATAGAATCCAATGGGACATGTTCCAGGTGCAATCATCCCTGACGATGCACATAGAGACCCTGCAGGACAAGGAATACAAGCAGCCAATCCTAGAGAAGGGCTGTATGAGCCAGGCGGACATAGAGTGTGACGAGAGGAGGCAACAGTGCAAAATGATCCCAGCGGACAGATCGCCCCAGTGACATTGTCATTAGGATTGGGTGTGCTTGCACTACCATTACAAAAGTACCCACTGGTGCATGGCCCTGTTGGTGCAATATTCCTCAGTCCAGCACAGAACTGTCCTGGAGAGCACGCTCGACAAGCTGCCAAAGACACAGAACCAGTGAGATTATTGAAAGTTCCTGACGGACATGCGATCGGCAGCGACGAACCAAGGGGACAATATGAACCTGCCGTACACACAAACGTAGGTGGGGCAGAAGTTGGGATACCTTCTGGACAATAAAAACCAGCACCACAGAGCCCAGTGGGCGAAGTGATACCAGTGGTTGCACAATAGTATCCCCCGGTACATTGGCTGCATTCAGATGATTGCTGCAGTCCAGTGCGGTTTCCAAATGTGCCAACAGGACAAGGAGACGGAATCGCTACGTTTGCCAAGCAAAAGAAACCTTGCGGACAGGTTGAGGGAGTCTGCGAGGCAGCAGGACAGTAAAATCCTGCCGGGCAAACAGAGCAGTCATTCAATAAAGCACCCAGAGAATTAGGGCGGAAGGTACCTCCCGGACACTGTTGCTGCTGTGCCGACGAGGAGCCATTCGGACAAAAGTATCCAGGACTGCAAATTCTTTGCAAGTAATGTGTCGAATTTGGCGGACAGAAGTGCCCACCAGGACATAGCTTACAATCGCTCAGTCGCTCGGCCCCAGTTGCATCCATGTAATAACCTGCTGGGCACGCAATTGGTGCAGTTGTCGCCTGTGGACAATAATATCCGAGAGGGCACGAATGGGTCGCAAGAGATGGAATCACTGAAACACCAGGGGGGCAGAATTGACCCTGAGGACAGAGAAAAGTCGACAGCATCTTTGCGTTGGTTGTTCCATTCTCTGGACAATAGTAACCAGCCTGACAGCTGGAGCAGGATGACGCTCCTGCTCCAGAAAAAGTTGATGGGGAACAGATGATAGGATCAATGGAACCGGTGATACAAAAGCTACCAGCAGGACAGAGCTGACAAGCAGGATATGGTCCTGGACCATTCGTTTGTGTCGAGACATTGTTAGTGAATGTACCGGCAGGGCAATTGATAGGCACTGATGTCGCTTGTGGACAAAATTTTCCAGGGGGGCAAGCCCAACATTCTCTCGCATCGGTGAGATTGGTCAACGTTGAGAAAGTCCCAGCAAGGCAAGGGTATTGGGTGGGAAATGCAGTGGCGTTGGGGCAGAAGTATCCTGCGGCGCAAGCTCCCGACACTGCCGAGCCTCCACCAGAACAAAAAGAGCCCGGATAGCAAGTTGTGCATTGCGATGACGATGTCAAAAAACGTGATGCAGTAAATGTCCCTGGTGGGCACGGGTACTGTGTGGGGAATTGGGTTCCATTTGGACAAAAGGAGCCTAGTGCACAAGCGAGCAGTGTGACATTGCCAAAACCAGTGCCAATGCCGCAAGCACTACCAGCAGGACAGGGCAGACTGGCGCTGTCAGAAAGAGAGGATGGAGCACACACCAATCGGATGCACGAACAAAACTGTGGTTGTTCGGGTTCCAAGTGCCAGACGGGCAGAGGTAATCGTGCGGGAGTATATTCCCACCAGGACAGTAAGAACCAAACGCACACTCGAGGTTAGGTGTCGTGAGCCCCGAGAGGGAGCAAGCATATCCAGCCTGTGCAATCAATCACGAATGAGCAACATTTACGGAGCATGGCCTGCAAAACGAACTCTGAGTCGACTGAGTATCAGGATTAAACGTCCCAGGCCTGCAGAGGGTGGGAAACATTGACCCAAGTGGGCAATATGAGCCAGCTGTGCACGGACGGCACTCTGCCACCGAAGTCAGGCCTGTCGAATTTGTGGAGTAAAATCCAGCAGGACAAGGTTGCGGAGTAAGCGTTTCTAAGAAATAAGCGATGACTTAAAACGACACAAACGAGGAGGACAGTAGAAACCAGGTGGACACACCAACTCAGCGTATGGGAAAACGCGATTAGAAGTGGGAGTTCCCTGAGGACAAAAATACCCTGAAGGACAACTCAAGCAGTCTGCAAGAGATGTGCGCCCCAAGACGTTGTTGTAAGTTCCACCTGGGCATGGATATTGCAGCCCGTGGGCCGTCCCTGCTGGGCAGTACGACCCCTAACGTGTCACAACCCAATTCAATGACTCAGACAGGAGGACACAATCTGCTGTCAACGAGTGCAGACGAAGACCCAGAGGGACACCAGTAGCCAGCGGTGCAGGCAGAGCATACAGTGGATGATGTCCCAGTCGTGCCATTGTAAAAAGTACCAGCCGCACAAGGTGTAAAAGATGTGGGCGGGTGGCAGAAGCCGCCCTGTGCATGTGAGCGTGAGTAAAAGACGAGGAGTACTGAGGCGCACGCATGGGCCGGAGAATTTGGGGATGTCGCAGGGAAGCGACAAAGATAGCCTGGGTCACATAATGTGCAAAATCTGGACGATCCTGCAGAATAATATCCGTTGACACAGGGCTGAGGTGGATCTCGTTTTGTTGTGCATTCATGCGCCGCAGGACACGCCGTACAGTTGAGGCTGGAGCCAAGGCTGTAAAACCCATCAGGGCACGGTTGCGGAGACAGTCTGAGGATGTGAGGAGAGAGATCGAAGGAAAACTCTGGGCTAGCACATGACGAACCAGCGGGGCAAGTCAGACATGCGATGGATTGCGATGAGGAATAGAATCCAGCAGAGCAAAGGACAGGGGGCGCCGTGGTGGATGCACAAGAATACCCTGCAGGACACACAGAGCAAGAGGCCTGTTAAAGTCATCACGCAGTGGTCAATGCTGAGAACCTGCCCCCCAAGTGAAAACCGTCCAGCAGGACAAGGGACTGAATTATTTGATGAGATGTCAGGACACTCAAATCCAGGTCTGCAAGATGTGCACATTGTCTGCAAGCCCACACTAAATGTCCCCAGAGGACAAGGGAGCGGAAAACTCGAGACAGATGCACAGCTGTGGCCCAGCGGACACGGTGTGCACGCTGTTGCATTCCTTCACCGTAAGAATGAAAGGAAAACAAGCAGACGCTGCTGAGAAGGTGCCAGCAGGACAAGGCTGCGGGGGCATCGAAGGAGAAGGGCAAAAGCTGCCGTTTGGACACAACGCACAAGAGCCAAATGCCTCAAGAGAATACGAGCCGATTGGGCATTGGATGGGGTTCGTGCTGCAGCGGTCACGCAGAAAAATCACAAGTACCTCGCGTTGGCACATTGGAACCCTGCAGGACAGTTAAGGCAAGAGGATGCTCCTCCTAATGAATACTGCCCCGACGAACACTGGACTCCAATGTCCTGGCGGCTGATGCACGCTCGGCCAGCCGCACATCGCAAACACGAGCTCTGGCCGCCCAAGGAAAAGGTGCCTGCAGCGCAGAGAGTGGACGTTGCGTTGAAAGTGAAAGGACATTCAAACGATGGTGAACAAACTGTACATGAGGTTTGCCCTCCCAAACTGTAACTTCCTGGATTGCAAGGAATGGGCGCGAGTATAGGCGATGGACAATATTGTCCGATCGGGCAAATGCTGCAATTTGTTGCGCCACTGCTATGTTAGCTTGAGAGAACAGAACCTACGGAGCCGCAAAAGTTCCGTTCGGGCACGGCGATGGAGCCACTGCCGGACTTGTGCAAGCCATGCCGGACGCGCAGGTGCTGCAGACGGTTTGCCCGCCGGTGCTGAAAGTTCCTGCGGAGCAAGCAACAGGTGACGAATTTGTGAACTGGCAAAAGCTTCCAATTGGACAACTGACGCATGCAGTGAATCCGGCAAGAGAGTACGTCCCGGCAAGGCATGGAGTGCCAGCCACGGAACGATTTGCACATGCATCACCTGCAGGGCATTGCGTGCAGCTGGTCTGACTTGTGAGCGCGGAATGGTCGGCATGACCTGAGCACCTAGGCTGAAAAATCCACTAGCGCATGCAGCGAGAGTTGAGGCTGTACTACACGCACTTCCAGCAGGGCAGGGTTGACACTGAGGAGAGTTTGCAGTTGCGTATGAGCCCATAGAGCAAGCCACTGGGGCTGATGATGGAAACGGGCATTGAGATCCTGCAGGACAGGACAAGCACGAAGTGCTCCCCCTCAAGAAATCAGAGCTAAATGAAACTCAATACGGGGCAGCGTATGTGCCGTTTGCGCACTGAAGAGGAACCGTTGAGGTCGTAGGGCATGAATGACCAGCAGGACATGATGTGCAGCTGGTCGAGTTTGTCAAGCTAAAAGAACCCAAGGAGCAAGCGACTGGAGCAACGCTGCAACGTAAGGCTAGTCATTTCAAATCCAACCGATTATTGGCACAAGAGGAGCCCGCTGGACACGAGGAACATATCGTGGAACTAGCAAGAGCAAATGTGCCTGCAGCGCAATTCTCAGGCAATGCTGCAGTCGAGGAGCAACTGCTCCCTGCTGGGCAAGACAAGCAGGAGGTCTGCAAATTAGAAAACGGCTAGTTTCAAAGAAACCTGATTCCCAATGGAATAAGTGCCTGGCCCACAAGCAACCCTGGTGTCATTCACAGTTGTTGGACACCTGAACCCTGCAGGACACATCGTGCAATCTGTCGACGCAAGTCCTGAAAATGAGCCTGAAGGACAAACGACAGGAAGCTGCGCAGTCGAAGAGCACTTGGAGCCCGCCGGGCACGTTGTGCAGGTGGTCGTGTTTCTGTTTCGTCACGACAACTTTGTCAACGTGTACGAAAGGGAATAAGTGCCAGCTGAGCAGGCGAGGGGGGTCTGAGTGGTTGAAGGGCAAGAAGACCCCGCTGGACAAACGGTACAAGAGGTTGTGTTTCCAAGCGAGTATGAGCCAGCAACACAGGGAACAGAGGACAATCTGACGCTGTTAGATCCATTCTCCATTGAATTCACGTTGTCGAAGGACATTTCGATCCTGCGGGACAGTCGGTGCAACTCGTTGCAGACTGCAAGGCAAAAGAGCCTGGCAGACAAGGAATCGGTGACGCCGTTGTAGACAGACAAGATGAACCCGCTGGACAAGCAAGGCATGACGTCTTGGAAGTAAGAAAATACAAAAGAGTAAGGGGATGACAAAATTTCCCAACGAATAGAAGCCGGACGCGCACGGAGACTGTGTCGCATTCTGCACAAACGGGCAAGAGAAGCCACGCATGCAAAATGTACATGCTGTTGAGCCTGTCAGCGAAAATGACCCCAAAGGGCAAGGGAGCGGGAGTTGAGACGTTGATGAGCAATACTGGCCAGCCGGACACTGCACGCAAGACGTGAAATTTCTATAATTTCAGCGAGTGTAAGAACATGACTGCACGCAATGGAATAAGTTCCAACAGGACACAGGACGGGTTCTGCTTGTGTGGACGGACAAGCAGACCCAGCAGGACAAGTACTGCACATCGTGGCATTGAGGATACTGAATGTGCCAGGGGGACATGTTATCGGCAACGTTCTGCAAAGTGAGCTCTTGACGTACAATAAATAACGCAGTCGAGGTAAACGCGGTCCCGTTTGTGGTAGGAGTGCAGGACACGGATCCGGCCAGAGCAAACGTTCCTGCAACACATTGCATACCGGTGCTAGATATTGACGGGCATGCAAACCCTGGAGGGCACGTTGTACATGATGTCTAGACGTTTGAGAACTCAGAACTCAAAAGCTCTCTGAAACCTGATTGCCGAGAGAGAAAGAACCTGCTTGACATTGCTGTCTCGAATCATTGATCGAGTGTGGGCACTGAAATCCAACTGGGCAAAAGGCGCAGTCCACAGACCCAGCCGCAGCAAAGGAACCAGATGGGCAAGGGATTGGACCCTGAGAGACAGAAGGGCACCTGCTCCCAGCAGGACAGTTGATACATTGGGCAGATTGCCTACGGTGTGAGGTGAGTAAAGACACAAGAAACCCAGTGGTGTATGACCCAGATGAACAAGACACTGGAGACTGCGCAGACGTAGGGCATGCCATTCCAGCAGGACATATGGTACAATTCGAAGAGTTTCCCAATGAATACGTCCCCGTAGGACACGCAATCGCAGCACTTCGAAGAAATCAGCAAAAACAAACTTTCACAGACGTTGCATCCGGACAAAAATATCCAGGAGGGCAGGGAGAGCAAAACGTGGATGAAGGAACAGCGAATGAGCCCTGACTACAAATCTGACCGAGAGACGTCGTCGACGGACATGACCAACCCGCTGCACAAGTCGTGCATCCAGTCTGTCACCATCAAAAACAGAGGACAACCACACCAGAAATCACAAAAACAAAAACAAAAACATTGAAGACAAAGACACTAAA
>JAIYDP010000049.1 GCA_027487435.1 Verrucomicrobiaceae bacterium
GACCCCATCCACTGGTCAACACAACACGCCGGTCAATGTCGACACCAGACGACAACTTGCACAACATCGTTGAGTCTGACGTCCACAACGAACTCTCGCACGCAGATCCTCCAACACGGATCTTTTGCGAGATATCGAACACTGCAAATCCCATTCCATAAAATGTTGAAACGACGGCTCCTGTTGTGGGACTGTTCCCTCTACTTAGGGATGTTGTTGCAGGAGCAATGTACGTTAGCAAAGTGGAATGGGTCCCAATTTGAAAAAGAGAAACCACCAATGCCCTCGAGATTCCAGAGCCTCCTGCTATTTTGCAAAGGAGAGAAGTGTCCGATATCCATGCAGATAGCTCACAAGAAGTTCCTCCATTGCGGACAGCAATGGAATATCGTGCCACACCAAACCCATTCCCATCTAATGTGAGGATATGCCCTCCGGTAGATGAAGCCACAACTGGAATTGAGCTCAGGATCTTTGGTGAATTGTAGGAGAAAAATGAAGTGATGGTGGAAGAAACTGCATCAAGAGACACGCAAATAGGCTTCGAGCCAGAGATTCCTGACGAAAGTCGACATAATATCGAAGAGTCAGAAACCCATGAGCTTCGGGTGCATGCTGAGCCCCCAACACGTGACGACATTGTCCCATCAAAAGTTCCCAGCGATTTCCCAAATATCGTGATGAAGCCAGAACCCGTCGTCGCTCCGTTGGTTGGAAGCACTTGAGAGGCAACGGCAGGATCAAAAGAAAACGAGAGGCTCAATGTTGTCTTGCCAACTGAGTGCACAGATATACACACAGAATGCGATCGCCTCAATCCAGCAGAGACTTTACAAAGCAGCGAAGAATCTGCCACCCAAAAAGACGATTCGCAAGCTGTACTCGATATCCTCACTCTCGATGAGTAACTTGCAACTCCGAAACCAGAGCCAAATAGAGAAATGGTTGCAGACCCTGTCGTTGGTGCATTGCTGTTCGAAACCAGTGACACCTCCGGGAAAAAATACGAGACCAGCACGTTGGAAACGCCGGCGATCATCCCCACGGTGAGGCGGAGTTGTCTTGAAACGTACGTGCCAGAAGGAGCTTTCAAGAGAGCCGAAGAATCTGAAGTCCAACGTGTTGATTCAGAGGCTGATCCTAGTATGCGAATGCTTGGAGAATAATCACCACATCCAAAAGAACTCCCAAAGAGCGTCATAAATGATGCACCAGTCGTAGGAATCAACAAGGTTGACGCACTTGTCAATGATGGCGCAGAGTAGCTTATTTGAGAGGAGAGACCTGATCCTTGTCTTCCTGACGTAACTTGAATTGAAATTTGGCCAATCCCTTGTGGGAACTTGCAACTCAAGCTTGAGTCTGAAGTCCACGAAGAGACTTCACAGGCAGTTGATCCTGCTCGAACTGCCTGTGAGTAGTCTGACAATCCAAAGGACGATCCATAGAAAACGACAAAATTCCCACCAGTCGCAGGAGTTTGTAAACTGACAAGAGACGATAGAGAAGGGATCGTGTACGACATGGACGAACTCAGTGTTCTTGTCAGAGTGACGACACTGACTGTGACAGATAATGCAACGCCGACACCGGAAGCAGCCTTACAAGAGAGTGACGAATCTGAAATCCACCGAGAATTCTCACAAGATGTCCCGCCCGTCCGAATCCGAGTGCTCAAGTCAGTAACACCGAAACCGCTGCCTCTTATTGTCAGAAGCTGTGCTCCGGTGGAAGATACTGCAGGCGAAATTGCTGCAAGAACCTCATGAATATCGTAGGAAAGAGTGCGTGTCAATGTCTGAAGTCGCTGCCCAAGCGTCACAACGATCACGCTTGATGAAGTCGAGCCCGAAGGCGCCTTGCATCTCATTGACGAATCCGAAGTCCAAACGCTGGATTCGCAAGATGTCACTCCAGCTCTGGCTGCATTTGAGAATTCAAACACAGAGAAACCGGAGCCAAAGATTGTGAGAAGAGCGCCTCCAGTCTTCGCAACAGAATTTGGAACTTGAGATGTGATTTCATGAACTGCATACGAATGGAGACTCAAGAGTGTCTGCGATTGAGAAGAAACAGACAACACGATCGCCAAGTTACGTAGAACGCCAGAGGGAACCTTGCAAACAGTCGAAGAATCAGCAACCCAGAGGGTGACTTCGCATGCAGTTTGTCCAAAGCGACCTCTCGGACTTTGCGAAAACACTCCAAATCCAGTCCCACTTAACGTCACAGAGGTTGCCCCAGAAGTTGGGACATACGCAGAAAACTGTTGCAAGGAGGGTGCAGCAAATGTCACAGCATTTACACGCGTTCCAACTGAACCACCTGATGTAACGACTGCGCTCTTTGAGCGACCTAAACCAGAGGAGCCCAGTGCAGTAATGGAGGAGTCCGAGATCCATTGACTGCTTTGCACTGCAGTTCCTCCCAGGCGAATTTTCTGACAAACGTCAGACACACCAAATCCAGCGCCAGTGAGTGTAAGAGACACTGATCCTGTGGTTGCATAGGTTCCTTGAATGACAGAGGAAATACCGGGGACAGCGTACGAAACAAGAAGAGATGCCATCAAAGTATCCGCAGTAATCTTCAGTGACTGTGAAAAAGACACTCCACTGGGAACCTTCAGAGAAACAGATGAATCGGAGGTCCAAATTGATGACTCTGTGGCTGTTGATCCCAACCGAAGCTTAGGTGACTGATCGTTAACTGCAAATCCTGCCCCATACACAGTAATGATGTAGCCTCCAGTTGAAGGAAGAAGGAGGGAGCTGCCAGACGAGACTAAAGGTAAGGAGTAAGAGAACACCTGAGAGACTATCGAAATTTCGCGAGAAATTGACGCAGTTGCAGATAACAATTTTCCAGATCCAGAAGAAATTTTGCATATAAGAGACGAATCAGACGTCCATATGGAGCGCTCGCAAGCTGTGGATCCGAGTCTTAACAAAGGAGTGACGTCAAATGTCCCTAAACCTGCGGCTTCAATCGTAATCGTAATTGCTCCAGTCGTGGCTGCAGAATTCGGTGTCGATTGCACCACCACAGCCTTTGTGTAGCTGACAGAGTTCGTCATAGTAGCAGTCTGCCTAGCAACAGACACTGTCGCAGACATTCCGATTGATCGGCCTGCTGACACTTTGCATCGTATAGACGTATCTGAAGTCCATACGCTATTCTCACACGCAGATCCACCCATCCGCAGGCGGGGAGATGAATCGAAGGTCCCAAAAGAGCTACCAAAGACAGTGACCGACGAAGCACCAGTCGAAACGAACAATCCCAAAAGCGAAGAAGCACTTGGGACTCCGTAACTTAGCACAGATGGCAGAAGCCCTAAATACCCTCCGACAGAGATCACAGATGAAAGCGATGCACCCACTCCATCCGATACTTTGCAAACGGACGATGAATCAGAAATCCAAGATGTAAATTCACATGCTGTGAAGGCAATCCTAGAACGAACAGAGTAATCGGATACTCCAAATCCTCTTCCAAAGAATGTAAAAATTGTGTCGCCTAGAGTCGGAGCAGCAGAAGCAGGAAATATCGACGACACAACTGGAGCGTGATATGACGCAGAAATCGCCGACAATGCGGATTGGCTTGAAACTGAGGCGATGAGGTAAAGTGTCGTGAAAATGTTTACTCCGGCGCTCACTTTGCATAATGCAGAGGAGTCCGACGTCCAAAGAGTTGCTTCGCACGCTGTGGAACCAAATCTAAGCTTCGGACTGAAATTAGATTGCCCAAAATTGGCTCCATAGAGGGTAGATACGCTTGCTCCAGTGGAAGGGAACGCAACAAGTGACGCAGAAGTGATTGAGGGCTGAGAAAAGCTAAAATAAGAAGAGAGAGTATTCACACCATTTTGAGTCAGAACAGAAAATGGAAGCGAGGCGCCAACTCCTGTCTGGATTTTGCAGAGTAGTGCTGTGTCGGAGATCCAAGTCACGGCAAGACATGCAGAGCCGCCAAGTGAACCTGATGGATTCGTATTCCACATTCCAAAGGAACTTCCATAGAGAGTGATCGTTGGGGAGACCTGAGCAACGCTTGCAAACAAGGGGAAAAGAGAGGAAATGGTTGGCGCTCGATAGGACACCACTTGCGTCACAGTCCTTAGAGTCTGAAATTGCGTTGTAATGACAACAGATTGAGATATCCCCATACCTGCAGGTGTTTTGCAAATTGCAGAAGTGTCTGATATCCACACAGTTGTCTCGCAAGCTGTGACACCAATGCGACCTCGAGGTGTGTAATCAGACGCTCCAAAAGAGCCACCAAACCACGTCAGTGATGTAGATCCAATGGCTGGAGAGATGACACCACTAAATGAGGTGGTGGATGGCCTGGAATAAGTAAACGTGTCAACGAAAGTTGTCAGTGACGAGGTCGAGACGACAACAATGAGAGATTGTCCAATACCCTTCGATACTTTAACAATGATGCACGTCGACGATATCCACTCGGTCGCCATGGTAGCAGTGAATCCGACCCTAGCTGCAGGCGTGTCGTCGCTTGCGCCATAGCCTGAGCCAAACAACGTCAGACTTGCAGAGCCAATCGTTGGGGGCGTAAATGGAGCAAATGACGTCAGAGTCAGAACTGCAGCACACTGCGGAACAATAGCAAGCGTTGTCAGGACAAAAACTACGAGTCCAAGCATGCACATTATCAAACGATTTTGACTTTGACTTTGACCATGATTGGAAGTTGTTACACGAAAACAATTGATATCATTTCGAATTCTTGGTGTCTTTAGCCTTCCTTGCTTCACGAAACTCTGCAATGTACCCGTCAAGAATGGAACGAAGTGCACCTTCTCGTCCACTCCAACCACCGCCTTCCCATCGCCCAACGTGAAGAGCTACTTGTTTCCCGATTGAAGTTTGCTCGATATCATGTTTGAGAGGCTCAAAAAAAGGATGTCGAAGCGCTTCAAAGCATGTGACTCGTCGACCTGATCTATTACGACACGAAATGGAGTTACATACGAGGATCCACGTCAAGAAGCTTTTGAAGAAGATCCAGCGCATCCTCGTCATGGCAGTGTGTCACTGCTCGTAAATCTGCAGGCTCTCCGCCCAGCTTTTCTAGCGCAGCTCGCATTGTTGCATTAACACCGAGAAAATTGAATAAATCCACTGTCGGCCTTCCAACTACGTCAAAGATAACGTGAAGCTGATCGGACTGTGCATGTGAATTGTAAAATGGCGCGGACACTTCAAGTGGAACGCCTTCTCGAGGAGACATAAAACTCCGGCGGCCTCGGAAGAGAGCAGCTCTGTTGGCGGCAGCACGCCCCAAAGGATGCTTCTGCTCTGCCAACTGCGAAGCAACTCTTAGCATTTCTGCGAAAATCTGTGTTCGTTACCAACAAACTGTTGCAAGGATACACATCCAATCGACCACACATCTAAAGGGAAGGCGTATCGTCCAGGGGCAAGCATAACCTCGGGCGCTGTTAAGGTCAAATGCATTAAGATTTGCGACCCCGATACCAACGACTGGCGACATGTTCCCTGCGAACTTAAGAAGAAGAAAAAAAAATGAAATACGTCATTGTACGTTCAAGGAGAATCGGTTCCTCTTCATCCGGTGCCTCGTCCTCGTTTCCATCGTCGAAATCATCATGTCCTCTGAGCAATGACTGCAACCCTACAGCAACTCACTTCGAATACTCAATACCCTCAGGAACAACTCGGGCAAGCCCAAAGTCACAAATATGGACAATGAATCGGTCGTCAACGACATCTACGAGGATGTTCTCTGGTTTCAAGTCCCTTCATGTCACAGCAAATCAAGGAGCACGTACCTGTGCACAACACGAGATTCGTGAAGATATTCAACTCCCCGCAACAATTGCCATAAGATCGAGCGAATATCATTGATTTGAAGATCATCAAAATTCTCGTGAAGCCAAAATAGGTTGAAGCCGCCGTAAGCAAATACAATGTATCTGGAAACTAAGAAAAGCAAGACGAAAACAAGGGACATGTTTGTTTCTCCATTAGAGTCAACTCCATTGAATACATCATAAATTTTTAAAATGTAGTCACTGTCGAGCTCCCTCGCGATGGAGATTTCTCGCAATAATCGAATGAGGCAATTGCGACCACGAGTAAACTTGCCGTGGATGCGCTTGATGGCAACCTAGCAATCAGTGTGGTGGCGACGTGTTTCCTAACGCTTTGAGATGTCTCTTGATCCAGCGCCCTGACAACGATACCGAAAGTACCACTTCCGAGTTTGGAGACGAGCTCATACTTCGGAGGAACATCCCATGTGAGACCATCGACCTTCAACGTTATTTCGATTGGGCATGGCACAGAACATTCCAGCGGGTTGCATCAATCCTCTCGACGACGTCCATCTCAATTCTTTCAGCACTTAAAATTAGTGCAAAGTACTGGACAAGCCACTGGTGGACTGTCTACGATTTATTTTGAGACAGATTCACGAAGGACAGCAGTACAAAGCAGCAAACACATCAAAGGGTACAAAGCTGAGAGCAATGAGTTGGTGGCTTTGCATGGCCGACAGGAGGAGGAAGCAGCAGAGCCGCGAAAAGACGGGACATGAAGCTGCATGAGCGTCAGCCCGAAGGTATGGCGCGGAAAGAAGCACAAAGGCTGGGTGGGAAAGAAGGCAGCGCGAGGCTGCGGTGGGAGATGGCAGCGCAAGGGCTGCGGCAGCACCGGGGCTGCAAAACAAGAGCGCAAAGGCTGGTGGCGGGAACTGGCTCAGCGTGGAGGCTGAGGTGGAGAAACGAGCCGAAAAAGGCATCGTAGCTGCGATTTGGCGGAAAGGCCGAAGGCAGGTGGGATACTGGACGCCACAGGGAGGCTGTGGAGGGGGGACGAAAGGGACGAGGGGGGCGGAAGAAAACAAGTAAGGGGGTGGAGGCAACGAGGCCAAGAGAGGCAAGAGGGAAAGCTGTTGAATTTCAATTCAAAGCGCCATTGCACTCGCTTCGCTTCAGCTCTGCTCTCTCGTATCTCTGTTGAGAGTTACTTTTAACACCTGACACTTTCACCCTCTGTTGCGCGGAAATTGGGTTCAGACATACCCAAGTGTGGCTACAAGAAAGGTTCATTCTGGGCTTTGCAGTCCCAACGCTCACATGTGCCCACATTCTGAGTCGACGAGTCGGCTCGGGTGCGTGCTACGCGGGCTCACACGGGCGCAAAAACGGCGTTGGAGCGACCGCAAGACGAAGATTTCCGTTTCAACCTGATGAGAGAAACAAAGTCTGTAACTCTGTTGAAGCAGGATGCGAGTCCAAAGAGCTGCAGCGTAGCACTTTCATACAGTATAAATGGAGGGAAAGCGTCGGGAAGTTGAGGTTGAGATGAAGCGTCAGGGCGAAGACCTAGTACATGGTACTAAGTAGGGCTGTGCAAGCAAGAATGCGACTTGCATGCGGTAAAAAATCAGCAGAGTGATGTTTCATCCAAGATGGATTCGGTAACTGCACTTCAACGTCAACAGTACAAAATATAATTGTTCTTTAGATGACAACTTTGGAGGATGAAGACGTGTACGACGTTCTCGGAAAGAGTGAAGAAATCATTGGAGTTCGAAACTTTTCCGCAAACATATCTCATGCCTAAGGGTCGAGTTCGATTCCGCATAGGAAACTCAACAGAAGCTCTCTCCACACGGTCCCTTCTGCATGGCCTGAAGGAGAGACGCATGAAGCCAGCATCTGCGCAGCGCTCCTCAGAAGAAAGTGACTTGCGGGACTTGAGCATGACATCTCTCTCTTCAAACTTGAAGCCACAAGGCGCCGGAGACAGAAACGCACAGCTCGGTCGGGTTTCTGTGGAAGAGGAAACGAACGGGGAGACCAAATTCAAATTATTCATGGTACAAGAGAAATGATATTGCTGATGAAATAGATTCGAAACGAAGTTCAATCTGCGTCTTCTGCTATCAAGGACGATCTTAGTGCATGGAAATCTGTTTTCTTTCATTTTTTCTGTCTAAGGCAGCAGAGAATGATTGCTGACATGGACAGCAGAACTGTCATTTCAGAAGAATCGGCGAGGAGAATGAAGCGGGAAGTGAATCTCCTGAGAGAAAGCATGTCTACATTTGTACAAGACATGCATTCTCTCATCGATGAAATGGAGCACACTCAATCCAAGAGCCCTGCAGTGGAGTCGAAGAGATGAGAATAGATTGATTCCATCTGGATGAATTATTTTCAAGTAGGAGTATTATGTATGAGTAAAGCTTGCGATCAAAGTTGTTCCTTCCTCTGTCACAGCATCTGCACTCTTCGGTGACAACACTCGCGAAAACAAGCTCGATTCTAATGTTAACAGATAGAAAACAGAGTTAAACCTCAAATTTGACAGCCTTCGCTTCCGTGCAATCGAAGCTATGGAGGCACTCTTTCAACGGTTTCTCGACAGGAAGCCAGTTACTTCTCTCCCTTCCTGGACAAAGCTTCAAGTCTTCAGTATTGTAAAGGTCCTCACTTTGCAGGCTCACCATTTGAAGTCTTCCAACGCTCACATGCGTTCCCTGTTCTCAGCAGACCCAAACAGGGCTGAGCATATGACACTTTCTGCTTGCGATATTACGCTGGACTATTCTAAGAATCGAATTGATCGTGCCGGCCTCGAATTACTTTTTCAACTCTTCGACGAAGCCGAAGTCGACGTTCACAAGGAGCTCATGTTTGCAGGTGCAAAGATTAATATTACGGAGAACAGGTCACTTAATGCTTTCGCTTATAATAGTGCAGGTCCGTGTTGCATGTGGCTCTCCGAAATCGTTCCAATAAGCCCATATATGCTGATGGCGACGACGTGATGCCGAGTGTGAACGCCGTTTTGGAGCAAATGCGGGATTTCTCGAATGAAATTCGTTCAGGTTCTTGGAAAGGCTTCAGTGGCCATCGTATCACGGATATTGTTAATATTGGCATTGGTGGCTCTGACCTTGGTCCTGTCATGGCCACTGAAGCTCTCAAGAAATGGGGTCATCCATTGCTTCGTGTTCACTTCGTTTCGAACGTCGATGGCACGCATGTCGCAGAAGCTCTCCGTTCCTGTGATCCTCACAGCACTCTGTTCATTGTTGCGTCAAAAACGTTCACAACGCAAGAGACTATGGCCAATGCGGAGGTATGTTGCCCGCATCTCTTTTGACCTTGCAGACTGCAAAAAGCTGGATTCTTTCTGCTTTTGGAGATTTGAGTGCTATTGCGCGACATTTCGTTGCAGTGTCGACCAATGGCCCAGCCGTGAAAGCGTTTGGAATCGACGTCCAGAACATGTTCCCCTTCTGGGATTGGGTTGGCGGGCGCTATAGCCTTTGGTCAGCCATCGGGCTTTCCATTGCTCTCTTTGTTGGAATGGACAACTTCGAAGCGCTGCTAGAGGGCGCACACGACATGGATGAGCACTTTCGAAGTTCTCCGGCGAGGCGAAATCTTCCTGTTGTGCTTGCGCTGCTTGGTGTTTGGTACAATAATTTCTTTGGGGCTCAAACGCATGCGATCCTTCCGTACGACCAATATTTGCACAGGTATCTGAGAGTCTTCGCAGCTTTTGACCGAGCAGGTTTGCTGCATATTTTCAGCAAGGCGATATGGAATCGAATGGCAAGTCCGTGACGCTCTCTGGTGGCCTTGTGGATACGTCGACTGGACCGATCGTTTGGGGTGAGCCTGGCACCAATGGGCAACACGCCTTTTACCAGCTTCTCCATCAGGGAACTAAAGTGGTCCCCGCTGATTTCATTGCGCCTGTGGAGTCGTTAAATCCTATTGGCAACCATCACAATCTCCTTATATCAAATTTCATCGCACAGACTGAGGCTCTCATGCGAGGAAAGACTGAGGCTGAAGTTCGTGCGGAAGGAGTTGTTGAAGCCCTGGTCCATCACAAAGTGTTTGAGGGAAATCGACCAACCAATTCTATTTTCGTCGATCGTTTGAGCCCCAAGACTCTGGGGGCACTCATTGCAATGTACGAGCACAAGATCTTTGTTCAGGGGTCCATCTGGAGAGTCAACTCGTTCGACCAGTGGGGCGTTGAGCTTGGGAAGCAGTTGGCCAAGAGTGTTTTGGCAGATTTGGGCTCTTCTGACCAAGTGATCTCTCATGATGCGTCAACCAATAGTCTCATCAATCATTATCGATCTGTCAAGGCTCCTTCAGTTGAAAAGGTGGCACATCGCGCAACCGAATTCGACAAGATTGTCCTTCGGCATGCGTCAAAGGCAAGAGCCGAGGTTCTCCTCCACGGCGGTCAAGTCATCAGTTATTCAACCTCCAATTTCGCCGAGCAGCTCTTCGTTTCTGCAATGTCGGCGCTATCGCAAGGAAAGGCAGTCCGCGGAGGCGTTCCGATTTGCTTCCCTCAATTTGCCACAAGGGGGCCGTTGCCTCAACACGGCTTGTTGCGCCAGAGCGACGGTTGGCATGTTGTTGAAGCGACGGCGGACGAGAAAGCTGTTTCAGTCGAACTTCGTCACGTTGACAACGCTGCAACAAGGGCGGTGTGGCCACATTCTTTTGAAGTGACCGTTTGTGTGACATTGACTGAAGGAGACCTCTCAATGGCAATGAAGGTCAAGAACACGAGTGAGGACACTTTTTCGTTCACTTGCGCGCTGCATACCTACATCCGTGTCGCAGACGTCCGCCGTTCTGCTGTTCTCGGCTTGGCCGGATGTTCGTATGAAGACACAACACGGGGTGGGCGGTTGTGTACAGAGTCTGCAGCAGCTATTGTCCCTGAGGGCGAAATCGACCGAGTCTACATCAGCGCCCCTGACGAGGTCTGCGTCATAGACGAAATATCACTCCGCCGGTTTGTAGTTCGAAAGCAATCTTTCCAAGACATTGTTGTCTGGAATCCTTGGGTCGAGAGGAGTCTCCGCATTGTCGATTTGCCGAACGATGCATACAAGCAGTTTGTGTGCGTTGAGGTTGGTCAAATTCATGAACCTGTAACTCTTCATCCGGGTGGAGAATGGACTGGTTTGCAGAGTTTCTCGGTTGAAGCTGTTACGGCCGAGCAGGTACATCGCGAAGTGCACTTGTCCCGCAGTTGAGTAAATCTTGCTTGTCAAGTTCCGACTCCTCGTCCACATCTTTTTCTCACGAATGCACTTCATCTTCATTTCTAGTGTCTTTGCTGGGGTTGATGCAGGAAGACGCGGCGAAGCGGATGGTAAATTAGCCACTTGCAATCAGATGAGGCACTGACCTTCTGGAGCGACTCATTGCCCCCGCAAAGCGCCTTTGACTTTCCCGTCCACCTCGCACAGCCATCCCACGTCCCTCGCAGCCCATGCAACTGTTAAAGAACGTCATCGATGAGTCATTGTGGTACGTCGGAGGCCAACAAAGAGCAAAACAGGTGAGAGGGGACTTTTTCGAGAGATCGTGGCGCCGAGGAGGAGTGAAACGAGTGCAAGAGCGCGACAGTGACAAGTAGCAGCGCGATGAGTACGCCGTGAGGCGCGACATAAGGAGGGTCTTGCGTCCGCTGGCCTCTAGCTCAGTGAGGCCCACTCACGCATGAGGGGGAGGATGTGCTAACATCACAGGAGTGAAAAGCCCACAAGGCCATTCCAACGCGTGAACATAATGCGGGGGAGGCAAGAGCATGTAGACAAAATTCGAAGGGGGCAGCCACACACAAGAACGACTTCAGCTTCTTGAACGCAACGGAGGCGGAGCAGATGGGATAGTGACCCTCTCCCGACCTGGAGATGAAAGAGCTGACTGTCGGGGAGATCGGCTAGGCGATATGGTGAGCCCGCCCTGAGGATGATGGCGAAGAGAGAAAGAGGCCTCTCCCTTCGACGACATTGTCCCATCCCGCCGTTCTGAGTTTGATGTCTAGCTTGGGATCTGTAGGCATGCCATTCACCTCGCACCTGCAAGGTGCCCCTCAAGGTCGTCGAAGGGGTTGGCCGAGGTCTCAAGATAGTTGCGACCGCTGCAGGGAAAGGGGCGCACCATTTGAGGGCATTAGGGGGGGCCGCTCCAACAGGTGACCGATTGTCAGATGGAGGTCGGTGGAACGAATGGCTGGCAACGAACAGCGAGGGGGCGGATTCAAAACTGGCTCAAGCCAGTTGGCTTTTGGCTGGAATGAATTGAAGCCACGGACGGAAGGACGTCCTGGACGGTTCGAAAGCTTGGCATCACGACGTGTGTTGGAATTGAGCTTCAACGAATCGTTGACTCGGCAATGACAAGAAGTCACGTGAACATACGTGCAGTGGATCGTTTTTACGATTGACGCCAGACTCTGCAAGACAACAACGACTGCGTTGAGACCAGGCACTACAAAACAAATCTCGCAAAATCTACCTTAGCTGAGAATAATGGTCTCGTCTTATCTGCGAGATGAGACGGGGCAATCACATCTGAGTACCCAAAACTGATTCAGAAGTGACGTCAACGACATCGCCTTCGCTCGCGTCGAACGACACGTCCTTCAGAACTTGCTCAACGACTGTGTGCAGCGCACGGGCTCCAATGTTCTCGACGGTGTCGTTGTACAGCGCAGCCGCTCGCGCAATCGCACGAATAGCCTTACCGAATAAGCACTGAATATTCGTGGAAAATACGTCCTCAGACACCTGGAGCTTGGAACCCTCGACTTCCAGCAGCGCTTGGTTCTGTTTGATCAAGTTGCTCTCAGTCTTTGTCAAAATTTCTACAAAATCTCCTTCCGTCAGAGAACTCATCTTCACTTTGATGGGCAAACGCCCCTGAAGCTCCGCAATCAAATCAGAGGGTTTGGCCGAGTGGAATGCACCCGACGCGATGAACAGAATATGGTCGGTGTTGACGTTGCCGTACTTTGTCGACACGGTTGTGCCGTCCAAAATCGGCAGTAAGTCACGTTGAACACCCTCCTAAGGTACGTCAGCCTGTGACCGCGATAGGACACCGCGCTTGCGTCGACCGTTGATGGAAACAATGAGCTCGAAGCCCTCGCGATCTTGTCGATTTCGTCGATGAAAATGATCCCACGCTGTTCACAGGACGTGACGGTCTCCTTGACGAGTCGAGCATTGTCTAGAAGTCGATCGATCTCGGCGTCGACGATTGCAGCCATTGCGTCCTTGATGGGGAGCCTGCGGCGGGGCGGTGCGGAGATCGCCGACGGCTGCACAGCCATTACATCAACCACGTCCTGAGCGTCACGACAATTTCAAGTGGACAGACCTTCCTTGCAACATTGGCCACTATTTCTACATCAATTTCGTCCTTATCGAGCTGTCCGCTGACGAGCAACTTTCTGAAGGCCTCCCGAAAGTTGGGCGACACAGTTGAGCCGCCCAGGGCGACAAGCATTTTCTCTATTGCTGCCTCTTCGGCCTTCTTCCTGACAGAGCTCCTCAGATTCTTCTTCATGTCCGACATTGCTGCGTCAACCAAATCTTTGACCATGCTCTCCACATCTTTTCCAACAAAGCCGACTTCAGTGTACCGAGTAGCTTCTACTTTAACAAACGGCGAATTCGCAATCCGGGCCATTCTTCTTGCGAGTTCAGTCTTTCCTACTCTTCGTGGTCATTGTGGTAAAGACTTCTAACGAACCCGGTTGGTCCAACTAGAAGAATATTCTTTGGATGAATATCTGAGCGAAGTGGTTCAGTTATGTTTAGCCTCCTCCACCTATTTCCTGACATTAGACACCATCTAAAAGGCACAAACTGAGAGCTACTGCAAGCGATCTCTTCGCTTCATCTTGGCCAATGATGAACCGATTCAGCTCACCTACAATCTGCTTCGGCTTCAAATACTCTGTAGATGGCTTTGCAATTGTCGCCATCACGCCGCTCTGTCCCGCGGTTTGCCCCGAAAGTTGCAACAGACGTCTCTTCATCTCAACTCTAATTTCTCAAAGGAATATCTGTTGCAAGTTTATGAAAGGATGTTGAAGCATCGGGGAAAAGAACGAGTGAAGTTTCTCTTTGAAGTAGTTGTTCACAAGCTCTCAACGGCATCATTGAAAGGCAGGCTGTTTTGCATCAAGTGGAAGCGAGGAAGTAGAAAGTCAGGATCTACGAAGGTGCTCCTTAGGTTGTTGAGATAATGTGTCAGCTTTCAATGGCTACAAGTGATGGGGCCGTGTGGGATGAAAGCTTCACTCTCAAGGCTACTTTGTTTAAGTCGTCTTCCGGGCCGTTCGAGAAGAAAATTCTGACCCTGTCTCTGGCAGAGGTGTGTCTGGTGTGTTTTTGAGTAATGGAATCAGGAAAAGGAGAAGAAATATAAGACCCTAGCAAGCTATGACGTAGATCTTTCTAAGTGTGCTGCGATCAGTGGAAAACGGGAATCGCTTGACGTGCCTCTAGAAGGTGGTGGATTGAAAGGTTCGCGCCTCAGGGTCGGCGACTATGAAAGTGGTCTCATACTGCAGCTCACTATTGTCAGCAATCTCCGCAAAGTTGGCGGAGATAGGTGTCGTGTGATGCATTGAAGCTAAGTCGTGCAGTGAGTTGACGACCATGAGCACAATGACTGCAGACGACCATGAAGAGAGCGGAGACGAGGACGACGGAAAACCACTTCCGGATGACGAAGATCTTGACATCACCAAAGCTGAAGACGATTCCCGTCAGCGTGCGACAACGTCAAATGCGGTGGGATTGCCCTCTGCGGCTACATGACACTGCCAGATTGCATCTCCGTTGTCTTCTTTTAAGCCCGTGCGTCACGTCCGATCAAACAGTTCCGACGGATTCCGTGGGGCAAGGCCCTTCGCTACAATAGCAGAAGAGCGAGCGCCTCCTTCTTTCAGTTCCTATTTTTAACTGCATACTTAAAGTTGTCAGATCGTGTCGGATTCGCCCCATTCGCCTCCACAAGGCCTCGGGAGGACTCTCCAAACAGCGAAGAAGAAGCTAGCGACGAAGAGCAAGACCAACCCCCTGCGGCTGCGGCTACGAGACGACTTCCATTTTCCACACTACCAGCTGTCGTGTTGAAGGCAGCCCCTCTTTCCACATCATCAATACCTCCACAGAAGGCGCCGGTGCCGCAGGAGTCTGATGGTGAGTCAGACGAGCGTGCTCGCCACGCATCGGACGATGAAGACAAATCTGAAGACGAAGCTCCACCTTCCCCTCCCCCAAAACCTGCTCTGAAGTCCCCTCTAACAATAAGGGAGAGTCGATTGGGGCTCCGGTTGGGCGCGGCTGAAAACTCTCCACGCCCGAAGGATTTTTCATCAAAGGATTCAAAAGAGAATGGGCGGGATGCTGTTGATGGCCGGGAGCAATTGAAGCTCTCGGCCGGGGTTTCAAGGGTCAAGGAGAGAGAAAAGGAGGCGGAGAGAGAGAAGGAACGAGAAAGAGAGAGGGAGAAGGTCAAAGCGAAGGACAAGTCGAAGGAGCCTGCGACACCTCAAAAGTCAATCAGCTCCCCGAATTTTGAGCATCGAAAGTTAGAAATGCAGAATCGGAAGCAAGAGGCTCTGGCGGAGCAGAGAGCGGTCCGTGGTCCCCAGTTGTTGCGATGACATGTCAGGGGAAGTCTGAGGAGCTTCAAAATGCTCTGGGGGAGTTGGCGACACAGGTGGAGGTTGCTTTCTATCTAACTGTTCAGAAAGAATACCTTAAAAGCATGCTGCAGCACCTCGAAAAAGTGTCATCCGACTTGAAGATCGCCGTGTTAATTGAGGCGGCCATCTTTACATGCGAGCCGTGCATTATAAAGCTCGGGACAAACCCGCTTCCTCTACTGCCCGCCTGGTCATCCTCGGCGTCGGTTAGCTAATGATGTAGCCTCATCCTTAAGTGTTTGGACAAATGGGGTAGTCTATCAGAGAAACATTCCAAAGGGCGGCTTTTTGAGAGGATTGTGATTGGATTTTCCTCTCTCGAAAGGGCAAGGCCAATGCTCTTCACTTTTTGACTCCACAGCGCCTCAGATTTGACTCAGACTCGACTTGCTTCCTTCTGTCCAACATCCATGCTCTCATCGTGTCCCTGACACAATCCCGACCACCCGATGCGTTCATTGAGGGGATGAACGTTCTAATCAAGAAACTTGTCATCACCCTGCGCGAAGCTTTCACTCAAGTGACGCTTGCGTAAGCGTCCTGACACAAAAGAAAGTCGATAGAACTATTATTGAGGCGCTGTCGAATATTATTAGCCAAGGAGGTCCCGTCTTCTCTCCGAGGCGCGATGGAAACGTTGACCTTCGCCTCGACGAACTCGTTTGCTCGCTCATTGCGTCTTTGACAAGCCAGTCGAAGCTTCTGTCCGAGAGCCTGTCCCGTATCCAAAATGAGTTTCTCCTGCCGTCCATTGCGTGTACCCTGTTGACGTCTGTCTTCAAGCACTTTGATGCCCTCATTTTCAACTCGATGTTGGACGAAAAGAGAAGGGGGCTTTGTTCTTTTGGGAATTGTATCAAGATCAAAAACATCATTGCTTCCATTGAGAGATGGGCTGTGAAGGCCGCTTCTCCGTGGCTCGAATCTCGAGGCTGCGGCAAGATCGAGCTGCAGCTGCTTTTGTCGCGGCAAGCTGTTGACGTCGTATTGGTCAACAAAAGCATCCTCGAGGATTCTCAGATGAGGCTTGAAATCTGTCGTGATCTCTCGCTGAAGCAACTTCGTGCAATCTTGGACGCGTTTGTTCCCGATCAGTCCCTCACTGTTGTTGCCCATTGACGCAGTAGATTCTCTCCTGAACCTGTTTCGGCCAATCTCCTCCTCGCAATCGACAAGGAAGCGGAGCGACGGTCAAAGACTTCTGATCAAAAGCTTGTCGAAATGTGGTGTAGGACGGTCTTGCCTGAGTGCTCCTTTAATCTGCTGCAGCTGATATTTCAGACAACTTGATTTTGACCTTCTGAAGCTCCCGATTCCAGCCGAGAGCGTACCAAGCGAACTTCGGAACCGAAAAGATTTCGATTTTCTCAGTTCCGACACCTAGTGCACGGGATGTCATTTATATTTGTAGAATGTACACAGGGCTACTGTACAAATGGTCACGAGCTGTCCCTCATAGGCCACTGTTTCGAGAAATGAATGCTGGCATGCCGCGCTCCCTCAAATAGTCCAGCGTTGGGCCTCGAGCGACGCTACAGCATGAGAGATTTCAAGGTCACTCTACGTATCGTAAACGTCCACTTTCACTTTCCGCTGACTAGACAACGCAGCCTGTGAGAGTCCAGGAACAGGAAACGAAGCAACGGGAAAAGCAAGCACAGGTCCGCCCGACTTGTTGTCTTCGTCTTCCACGACTATGGGATCATTAAATAATTCTTGTAAGGAAGAGAAACCTTCATTCACCGTCAGGCACCCTCCGCAACGAATTCTCGGGAAGCCGGGAGGAATTGGCAAGTGCGCCTTACATTTCTTGCACTTCATGGACGGTCCATTGTAGGGCTTTATGGCACGCAAATTGTTGTCCTGATCTCGGCGAAATGAGTCCAAGAAATTGGTCTCAGGGTTCTGGGCAGGTGGCCGGACCGAGTTGGCCATTGCGGCAGACAACAAACTCTAGTTTCCCTTTCGTTTGTTAAATTGAAAAAGGTGGTCATGACAAGCGTTGCGCCTGATCCCCTGGATTTGCTGAGACTGAGCATTCGCCGCCTCTGCCGCCATGTACCTCCTGCTGATTCCGACTCCGCAGCACCAACTCGCTCCATCGCGCTCATTGGAGACGACTCTTTTGACTTGATCAACCTCCTGCTGCTCCTTGGTCTGAACACCTCTATTAATTATCGTCAACATAATCTTGCAAGCGGCTCTGTTAATTACTCTACTGTCCCTCTCTCCGAACAGCGAATATTTGTGGCCAACTTCCGTGCTGAGATTGTCAAGTTCTCCAGTGACCCATCGATCGTTCCCGCCGTTATTGTTCCTGCCATCACCGACGTTGACGTCTCAGTATCTTTCGGCAATATAGCGAGTATTGCCGCAGATTATGGAACAGAATCTTGGACCGTTCAGGGCGGTGGAATCAGTGTTGAAAGCGACCTGAGCTTTTGCATCTCACAACTCAACTCCAAAGTCGCTGCTAGTGGTGTACCATCATTGATTCGTATGCATGTACCATCTCTATCGCTCAAGCACTTGTCCATTTTCAAGTCTGCCAAAAGTATGCCGCCTGTGGATGCGCTTTTTGTTGTTGCCAAGTCCACTGCAAGCGCATCAAGTGCTGTCTCGTCTTTGAAAGCCCTCGGATCTAAGGTCCTTGGAGTTGCATCAACTGTTTTGAAGACAGCAGCTGAAGTAGACACGTCAAGTGTTGAGGCTCTCCTCGGAGTGACTGCTGTTGTCAATGACTTCGCTGCTGCGGTGGCGTCCATGCTGAACTACCCAACAACCATGTCGATCAAGAATTTGAATGATTTTCCTGCCACTTCTTCCCTCCTTCCCTTCGCAACTGCAGTTGGTGTGTCGCTGGGTTGCTTTATTTCTTCTATCAACGTCCCCACGAAGCAGAAGATCACCGGAACAGTTTGGATGGTTGGGTTTGGATGCATTGGAAAGGCCCTTATGTCTCCCTTGTTCAAGCTCATTGACGTCCTGCCTGAGCAAATCATCATCATGACGAGTTGGAAGAATGACAAAGATGCAACTGTTGCTTATGGCTGTCCGATACACATTGAGACAATGACAAAGGACACTGTCAAGTCTGTTCTTGATAAGTACCCGATGAAAAAGGGTGATCTTCTTCTCAATGTGTCTGCAAATGTTGACAGCCTTTCTTTGGTTGAGTATTGTCAACCTCTTGGACTTGTCTACATCGATTCGTCTGTCGAGATGTGGGAGGAAGACCTTGACGATTGCAACGACGGGTCTGGCAAATGCGAGAACATGGATCTGACCCTTTACGGCTGCAGGGAAATTTCAACGCGAATGCGCCGTGAGAACCCTAATGGAGCTACCGCGCTCGTTAACCATGGAGCGAACCCTGGGATGGTGTCACACATTGCAAAGGCTGCTCTTCTTAACGTTGCGACAGCATGCCTTCCTGCTGGTTCGTGGAAAAGACCCTACACTCAGGTAGAGTGGGCTCAACTTGCACATCGTCTTGGGGTCAAGGTCATGCACATTGCTGAACGAGATACTCAAGAGAGCGTTCTTCCCCTCGGTGACGATGAGTTCGTCAATACTTGGTCAATCGACGCTTTTGTCACAGAGCTGAAGCAGCCGATTGAGGTTGGCTGGGGTGTGCATGAATCGGTCGTCCCCTCGTGTCTTCTTCAACACTCAAGCGGTCCAAAGTGCGCTGTTGTGCTGGAGCGGCCTGGAATGAAGACCAAAGTTCGCAGCTGGACACCGCTTCAGACTGAGTATGAAGGCTTCTTGATCACCCACGCTGAGTGTGTGTCCATTTCAGCATGGTTCACTCTGAAGGATGGGGAAAATGTCATCTACAGGCCCACAGTTTTGTTTGCTTATCACCCTTCCGATGATGCTGTTCGCTCAGTTGCGAAGATCGACGGCAAGCCAAAGCCTCCGATTGAGCGCGTGATGGTTGATGACGTCAAAAGCGGTCGCGACGAACTCGGAGTGCTTCTCCTGGGTCATCCCAAGAACGCGTATTGGTTCGGATCCCGCCTGTCTGCTCAAGAAGCACATGCCCTGTCCCCATTGAACAACGCGACTTCTCTTCAAGTGGTCGGAGGAGTGCTGGGCGGACTTGTTTGGGTTTTGAACAACCCCAACGAGGGTGTCGTCGAAGCCGATGAAATCGATTTCGAGGCAGTTTTGAATATCGCGAAACCGTTGTGGGAGCCTCTTGCGGGCGAGTTTTCAAATTGGAAGCCATCGATGAGGGGTGATTCTAAAGATGAATGGGATATGGTCAACTACGTTGACTTTTCTTGAATGTTGATGATCAGCAGTAAAGATTTTGCAACCGTGAGGTCATATCATTTGTTATTTGCTTTGCTAACTCTACACAAATGCTCCATCAGAGCGTCCATCCCCGTGGCGTTCAACGCACTGATTCGAAACGCGTCAAGCGAACTGAAGGAGGCACTGCGAATTCAAAACAACCACAAAGCCGCCAACCGCAAGCAATCAAACTTGAAAAAGAAGTCTAACTCTTCATCAGCAACTGCCGTCACCATGTCTCTGAGGAATGAGGACACAGAGGACTGCATTGCCGCTTCGAGAAGACTACCAGTGCAGGACCTCCTGCCAACCGCTGAACAAATCAATGAAAGAATTAGTCGCAAAACTGTTTTAGAGAGCTCCTGCAGCTCAACGAAAGCATCTGCGAACGAGAGCGGATCGCTAGTGTCAATGACGTACTGAGCAATCAACGTCGCAACGATCGACAAAAAACAATGAGACCATGGGATTCGGTTATGAAATCCTGCCAAACAGGAACAAACGAACCACCGATTTCTCTAACGCGAATAGATTGTTTTCCGCTGCGGAGTAGATCAAGCTCCACGCCAACCTCTCGAATCAAAGAAGACATCAGACGGCTACAGTTGGTTGTGTATCCAAAGAATTGGATGGAACCTTATGCCCGCATTTTTCGCGCAACCGCCGTATCATAGACGTCTTGCCACTACTCTCCATGCCCAAAACTGCAAACTCGAACTCCGTCATTAATTTGTACACATGACTATGTTAGTGAATGAGAGGGCAGTCCAAGCAAGCTCCTCATCGCAGAAATCGATTGGGCCTCTCCACATCCTGCAAAGTAGAAGGATCTTGTCCTCAATCCCATTTCAAGCACAAGACGGCCATCGTCTTGTGAGGACAGGGACACGAATTCGCAACGGTAGGACAAGGACCTCAGCAAGACGCATGAGTCCATCGAATCCGAGACAATGTGGCCAAGATGCGGCTGGAAATTGGTCTTGATCAAATCTAGAACATCGCTTGGCAGCTTCCCGTGCCAACAGTCTCTTGACATGAGTTGATTTGGGACAGTGTGCGCCAAATTGTCGATGAATTTGCTGCAGTCTGCCGGATCACCTGAGGTAGCCCCATATGCTACAGCTTGCTTGGTCTCAAAGAAAATCAGCAGGTCGTCTCCATCGTCGAGGTACTCGAGCGCGCCCCCCATCGCGAGGGCGTTCAATCGATACTGCTGAAGATGCTCCTTAGCGTAGCGGGCAAGCAAATCTTTGTCGCTTGACAAAAGCTCGTCCACGAGCTGATCCAGGTCATCCACATAAGCGATTTGTTCTAGGCAGCGACTGCCCAACTCAAAAACCTTGGCGAGGCTACAAGAGCCACCGCCACAGACATGAACGGGCGCCATGAACTCGACGGCCTCCAACAGCTCCAAAGGGAGAGGGGGAGTTGCCACGAGGGGACCTGTCACGTTTTTCCAAAATATCCACCTTCCGATCAACCTCTTCTCCGGGTGAAGCTTTCTGATGGCAACATCAACGGAGACAAGGTCGCACCCGTACGCCTTGGCAAAGGCTTGCGCTGTGGAAGCGAAGAGAATGGACTGAGCGGCCGTCCTTGCCCTTTGGGAAGTGATGCACATTTTCGGACCTTTCTGCACTGCAAAACTCTCAACGCATTGCGCCTGCGAGAGGGACAGCGGCGAGAGACCCCTCGCCAATAAGGCGGCCGACGCATCGCTGCAGGCTTGCTCACCCGCAGTCCAATTGAAGCCACACGCAGAGGCAGCGACGTTCCACGCCGTGCCAACCTGCGCCCTCTTGTCGGACAAGCGGGACACAAGCGAACAATAGCAGGACAGAAGGGGGCTTACGACTGAAACGTGTCGGGCAAGTTCAAAAAGTGAAGAAAGCTGCAGCAACGAGAGGGTGGAGACGGAAGACGTCAGCCGCCGCAGTGCGCCTACGGCGCCGATTGACGAAGGAGAGCCGTTGCTGTCGCTGCTGTCATCAAGAAAGGACCTCATGAGGCGGATCGCTGTTCCGGGAAGAGAAAAAAAGCGACTATAAAGCTTCCGCCCCGTTAGCACCATCTCCGCTACTTGCGCTGGCGAAAAGGAGAGGAGGATCGGACGGATGAAGGCGATGTCCCGCAAGGGAATGAAAACGGCAATGTCGTCCCACGGCAAGGACGCGTACGGCACCCACGGCTGCGAGTCGTCGTAAATGTACACTGGAACCGCTCCAAACTCGAAAGCTTCATAAAACCGAAAGCTCTGGACGCCATTGCCCCTTGGGGCTAGCGCAAAGACACTCTTGGCGAGCGTCTGCCGATAGCCGGACATGACGTCTGCGCCGATGGGGTAGTTACCGTTGATGACGATGATGTCCGGGTCACGTCGACATGCAGCCCACAGGGCGGCACGAACTGGATGCGTCTGCCTGCCAACAAACACAGCGAGGAACTCCTTTTGGCCGAAGAGGAGACCATCCTTGGGGTGCGATTGGGTCGCCAGCGGAGCCGCCACGGAGCCGACGTTGGATGACGAGTACACGCGCCAAGAAGAGGGGGGGGTGAAGTCAAAGTAGTCCATTTGAATGAAAACATTCGCAGGGGAGGCGAAAGATGCTCGAGTTTGTGCCGACAACTCGTCCGGAAATGCACAGGAGAGCCCTTTTTGTCGATTGTGGTTGAGGACAGTCCACGGGACGGGGACAAACGGGCGGACGAAATGGGGGCGAAGGAGAGGATGTGCTTCGAGGAAAAGGATGAGATGTTGCTCCGACATGAGCAGTGCATGGGGGGGGTACCGAAATAGCGCACGTGAGAAGCCAAAGACGCGACAATCTCTCTATCATGTGAATCAGACATCGAATATCAAATACTTCCGCTTCTTCGAACGAGGGCGTCGAATAAATTTCAGCTGAAAGAGTTAGATATTTCGATATATGTCAACTGGCTCTTTCATGCCGCCGTACGATCGGAGCCATGGCAGAGAGTCCTTCCGCTTCTTCGTCATCAACGACGATGATGTGCTCTCCACGAACCGAAAAGACGCGAAATGTGGCATTCTCGAGCACCCCGAAAGGAAAGCCGATGTCTTCTATCGTTGATGGCGCATCAAGCGGAAGCAGCCAAACGTGTCCTAGAGTGGACACGATGGCAAGTGTGTCGACGCCGATGGAGGCGTCTTGGATAAGGACGGGCTCACCGCCGAATCTGAGGGGGAGGACAAAGTTCAAACGAAGGCCTCCAACGGACCCCGTCATGGTTCCGTTTTGGTGGACTGAGACGGAGATGGACTGCGCATGGCAGGTCTGAGAATGCCTTTGGGTCAAAGAGTTCAAGAGAAGCACGTCCGTGTCCACGACGATAATGAAAGTTTCGTCCGCAATGCGTTGCACTAGGCGTGTATGTGGGTCTACGTCGGGCGCAAACAACCTTATGCAAGAGCCATCAGCACAGCAGACATCAATCTCGACGCCGATATCAGAGCCATCATGACGGACGGAGAGGAGGACAAAACGGCCCTCTCGAGTTCGCCAAGAGATGATGGAGAAATCGCTCAGAAGCGGGTTTCTTCCCAACAGAATGGTTGCATTGGTCACAAAGTGGGAAGATTGAAAGAAAACGCCAACGAAATTAGCTGAGTCTGCGAGGATTGCGACGACCCCGCAATGGGAATCAACCAGGGCTAACGTTTTCATTTTGGAGAAAGCTAATAGCCGAATATCTTCAGGAAATAGGAGGTCTTCATAACTAGGGAAGTATTCTAAACGCTCACGGAGTAGTTGCGAGACGTCGGACACGAAGGAAGTCGCAATCGGCTGCCCTGCGAAGCCAGCGCATGCCACCTCTATTTTCGCAGATGCCGTTACGTTGTTACAATGGAACCGCGTTTCAATGCGATGCCAGTACCTTGTAGAAATCGTAATTGAAATGGACAGCTTGCTCAGTTGACAGCTCTTGACTGTAACTTCGTCGAGAAGTACTTCTGCAATGCACTCTGTGTCTGGTCCAACTTGAGCAATGGCAGTTACAATTACTGGGGAGCCAACAACTTGCCCAGAAGACGGGTGAAGAATTTGTGCTTGAAATGCATTGGCAGACCAGAACAAAGCAAGAAGACAATAACAAAACATCGTACAGAGAACTTTTAACCACAGAGCACCTACAAACTGTGTCATCGCATGATTCGCATTCCCTCCCTTTCTCCGTATCGTGCTAAGCCTCTTTAAAATCTCTTCAAGGGTATTGTTTTCCACCGCCGGAACCAAATGTACTCTTTTCCACGAAACACTACGTTTTATCTTGAATACGGAAGGCACAGGCAGAGAGTACAAGAATATTGGCAAGGCGACAAGGCGGTGCGAATCGAATGAACTCGGGAGAGTCAGGCGGCGGAAAATTGGAGGGTGGTAATCGAACGATCAGGTCTGATGAGCAGCGAAAGGACTGAACAAGACCACATTGTTGTTGTAGTTCTTGGCCGTTGCGACTTTCTTAAGACCCCAGCTTCTGTTGACCATACCCTGACTTTACTCTAAAAATGAGACCAATGGTTAACACGACTGTAGAATACAATAAGTCACTCTGAATGATGGAAGCTGAGTCAAGCGTAACGTTCAAATGTAAAGCTCGACTTCGTTTGAAGTTCCTTTTTCTTCAGAAACCGGATGGATGGGGAATGCACTGTAGTCGAACACGAAGCTGCAATAAAAGCATGCCACAAAAAAGAAACAGAGGTGTTCAGTGACGCTTCCTAACATCTGCTCGCCAAGACAATTTCTGTAGTCTATCACTCCTTCGCTGTCCTTTCTCAATGGGCACGCAATCGACCGACCGATCGGAAGATAAATGACAATCGCAACAAAGTACAACAAGAAAAAGGAGAGCTTCAGTCCGAGGGACACTTTGAAGTGAGGATTGTCTTGATGGGCTTTGTTTGTCTTGAGCATTATCCACACGCCGCAAGTTGACAACAAGAAGAAGAAGCTCAAAATAAAAAAGATGTACTTTGCAGCGAAATGAAGCGTCTCATGTAGCAAGTAAGAATTGATCGCAAATATGATGCAGAAACATGAGGCAACGATAGAAAACGCAAGTGCGACGTGATTCAAAATGAAGACAGCGCGAGATGTTTGAGATCCTCGATAGGCACACTTCGAAGCTGTTAGATGCATCCGGACAGCACAGAAAGATTGCAGCAGCGCACCAATGGAAACACCAATGGAGAACACGAGATACTCAGGAGAAAATGCACCGATGTCAGTTAGATACTGAAAAGGAAGGCCTCCATTTCTGTGGCTATTGAATGCCTTGTTGATGACGATGGCGACAAGATCGGTTCCGAAGGAAAATAGAAGCGAAAATAAAGGGATCACGACCCAGAGAGCAGACATGCCAAACAAACTACTTAACAGATTGATTATTTTTCTCTAACTGAAAACAGTAGAAAAAGTCTCATTGTACGTTTATTGCAGAAATTTGACCACAAAAATTCAATTTCTTCTTTCTATTACAAAAAGTGTCCACCAAAAAATTAAAGAGCAAACAATGGAGAAGTTGGGGAACAGTTGATGATGATGCAAACTCCATGTGATCGGCCGAAGTCTTCGCTGACTTCAAAGGGGATGACATCCATAAATCTTCGACGCTAAATAGGTCTGAAGTGATCCAGCTTTCCTTCAGCAAAAGTAGCTGTGATTGATCTTCATGACAAATGCTAATTTCGAAGACATTGGTTTGCGCACTGGTTCGAGGGAGAGCTCGCCACGAAAGTCATCCCGGTCTTCCAGGTGCAGCATTTCCTGACTATTTCTTACAGCCAGCTCCCTCGAGAAGAAACAACTGCAGCAGATTACGGGGGCGAGAAGCCCAGAGCGAGTGCATCGATATTGCTGTCCCCCTGTTTCTAATTATTTAGGATGTCAGCCCATTGGACACATTTTCCTCCTATATATATGTTAATTCTGAATATGACCGTGAACGCGCAATGAATTCTCTTCAGCGGAAGAAGAGCAAGTCCAAGTTCAACGGTCCTGACAAGTTCGGTGTAGGGCTCCCAGACGTCAACAATGAGGTCCGATATTTCTCGACATTCCCATACATTCCTCCGTACCCTCATGTAGCTCGTTCTCCACCCCAATCCCCGATGCGGCAGCTGAGTCCAATGTCGTCGCCGTCAATGTCCATGTGATTCAATCCTCTCGAATCTGATGTCCAAGGTTTCCCTCGCCTAAGCGAGCCCCCGATTCCCCCGTTTTGTCCAACACGAGATACTCTTCCCCCACGCTTGTTCAGTCCCTTCCATTCTCTCCAGGGGGTGCCACTCGCTTCATGGCGGCCAATAGCCGTGATTCGCAAAAGCAGGTCATTCGGTGGCTGAGGAAGCTTTTCTCCTCTGATTGGCCTGCGCTGTTGTCATCCGTGGCTTTGGATGAAGCTAGTGGAATTGTCGCGTCTTTTCAATCGAGCCCATCAAACAAATCGCTGATCGTTTACATGAACAATTTTATTCGCGCAAATTGTAGTCGGTAGCTGTGCTTTGTTGATGTCGACAGCGTTTGCGGTCGAGCAAAAGATGTTTCGCGATACCTCCCACTGGGCTGTCGAAGACGAAGGATTCGTCACGTTTCGAATCAAAACGCCATGTGCCACGTCCTCACGACATCTCTCACCTGTAGGGTCTGTTCGAAAGGAGAAACGCCCTCCGTCACCGCCAGGACGTTTGATGCGTTCATCATCTCCGACGTTGTAATTGTACAATACTAACTTCCTTACAAATTCAATCCATCTTACGCGTCGCCCAGCTCGGGAATGTCCGCAAGCGGATCCGCCAACGGTTTCCGTTTTGGAAAGATCAACGTCATGACGAAACCGCACGACACCATGGACGCTACGGTGACGAGCATGCCAAAGTAGCCGAGCCGCTTGAGCAGCGTTTGGACAAGCACTGCGCCAACAACTCCTCCGACGGCATTGCACGAGAAGAGGGCGCCGTAGATCAACCCGACGTTCTCTTGGCCGAATGTCTTGGCGGTTGCAGACGGAAAGAGGGAAAAATTTCCGCCAATGTTGAAGAAAATGAGGAAGATCCAGATTGCGAAGGATGCTTGGCCGAGGTACTGGGTGTAGTTGAGAGAGAAAAGCAGAGCGATTTGAAAGACGGACATGACGATCATCGTCGGCTTGAATTGGAAACGATCGCCGACGGAGCCCCAAAAAATCCTCCCAAGCGCGTTCGCTACCGATGAGAGGCTTCCCACGATGGAGAGGAATCGATCGTCCGCAATGAACGTCGACCCGAAGACTTTGTACACATTGCTCAGAAACGTCGTGGCTTGGTTGTTGAGCAAAAAGTTGAGCCACAGAATCCAAAAATGGCGGGTGCGGAGGGCTTGGGCAAGCGTCAGCGGCCTGCTGCCGGCTATTTTTGACTCCGCGAGGAGCTCGTACTGAGTGGAAGGGATGCGGAGAATGATGGCGCCTAGGGCGATAAGGCCAGCATACATCCCTTTGATGTGAGACGGAGATGATTGATTAGGACCTGCAGAGAGGAGAAACAGCTTTGGGACGTTCTCGACGACCTCCTTGCTGAAATATTTTTGTCCGTTGACAACAATGTCAGGAGGAATGTTGTTTGGGTTGACATAAGCAGTTTGGACTTGATTGAAGACAAAAGCACCAAGGCCAAACCCTGCAACAATGACACCGCTGGCCATCCCGCGGCGATTGGGAAACCACTTCATGGCTGCGATGTGAAATGGGCGCAGGGAAAACACGCACCACATACCAACGGAGAGGTGTATGCAATACCTCCGCCAATGCCAAACAGGAGGCCGTAAGTGATGATGAAAGCAGGAAACATCGAAGCGGTGAAGTACGTCAACGCGACTGCTGCAACAAATATCGACCCCCCCAGGATGGATCCGACACGAGGACCCCACTTCTTCTCGATGATACCACCTAAAGCTATGACGACGCTTTGTCCGGCTACAGCCGCGGCGAGGACCCAGACCGTATCGGCGTACTCAATGTTTTGGAAACTCCTCATGTACGAAGTCACGTAAGGGTTGAGATTGCCCCATGTGTAAAGGGATCCGAGAGGAAGCTCTATGAGAACCCCAGCCTGCCAAATCACGAAAACCAAGATTCGTCTTACGATCAAGGACAAAACACCGTCGCGATTAGAGGGTGTCATTTCGCAGTCAGAAGTACCACAATGTGGAGCCTCCCCTTGAATGACGCGCGCATTCATTGGCTTTGATGGCTTCCTTTCGACATTGGAATGATAACGGTGCAACTAAATAGCAGCAGCTGGTGGACATGGTGCCGAACCATCGAGGTTTACACCCCCTCGAAAATATAACAGAGAAACTACATCGCCTAGAGCTCGTCTTTCGCGTCGCTCTTTTTGCTGCTTTGTACAAGATGCCTGTCGGATCAACTGCAAAACGCAACTCCACACTGTATTGAAGTCACCAAACTGTCAGCGTAGAGTTCACAAGCTAGCGGGCCGAACTGAAGGACTTGACAGAGCTCGTCGACATTTTCGTCGCTGTCGAGTTATTCCAAACAAAGGGACACAAAGACTCTCTGCCTGCGTCAGCTTGGGACTCAAGCACCAACGAACCTCAGCCAGGCTCGATCCACTCGTGGGCCTTTGGAAATCGAGACCTTCGTCGTGAGACTCCACACCAGTCTCTGTCCAAACTTGACGGAGGAAAGTGAATTCGTGCCCATGATAAAATCCTCCTCGGATCTTAAACGAAGAAACATCGCTGAGAGTCCTCAAGATGAGGAGACGAGAGGCAGATTCATTTGTTTCCGAGTTTACCCACCCGCCATGCTCAGAGAGCTCAACGACGCAGTCGGAAGATGTTACCCACCCTGGAACAACGTGCTTGTGACCGATAGAAGTCCCTTGAGACTTCGATTCGATCATGACATCGAACTCATCTATAACATCGAGACCAAGTGAGTTATACTCGCTGTGTCCCAAGGTAAATGAAATGTTTCCACCATAAAGCAGGACCTTGTCACCTTTGCAGTTATTTTGGCGACACCATCCAGAAATTACCAAGAAATGCAGCAGGAGCTGAAAAAAACCACACAGTTGAGTCTTCGTCCGATCCCCGCAGCTGCCCTAACTCTCCAGAAACATCCCATGCGCCTTTGCTCGATGTTCCAGTCCACCCATCCGCAGACCACCGAAAAAAGGATGATGCGATCGCATCCTCTTCTATTCAAATTAGAATCCTTTCAGCTTGGAAAATCTACGAGCGCCTGCGACGACCAAAAACATGGCCAGAAAGAATTCTCGCGTCCTCAACATTGGTAACAAACTCGTTTGGATAAGCTTCTGTTAAGGTACTTCGGACTAAGCGTTCGTGGGAAAAAGAAATCATGCAGGGTGGTCGCAGACGTAAATCCTTGCTGTTTTCAGTAACTATTCAGGGCTTCAAAGGCCTACTGCGTCGCCATCGAAGCGCAGCCTTGCAATGATGGATCGTAGAATGCATGCCGCACGTCTTGCATCTCTTTCAACTGACCTGGGCCACATTTCTGCTGAAGTGCTCAGGCTCACATCATCTCCAATGTCGAGATGGATTTATGATGAAAACGAATCTTCTGTAACCCGGAACGCTCAAAGAATTACTGAAACGCTGGTTGCATACAATGCCCTGTTGGAAAGAATGGTTGGCGCAGTCCATCTTGAGGTGACATCAAGGCTGCATCTATTCCACTGACTCACCCAGATTGATTCCATTTCGCCAAACAAGACGGTGCAAGCTCTAATGGAGAGTGTGCGAAGAAATGAGGCTCTTCGGAACCTTGTTCCTTTTCGAATGCAGAGGGGGGATCTCTTCGTATCATTTTCTCTCTGAAATCTCATTCTTTCAGAACAATATGGATGCTCGGCTTATCGTCGCTAGCACACAAGCGCCCCTCATCGACGACATGGAGCTGGCGACGCTCTGCTCCAAGATCGAGCACAAAAACATTCATTTACCGTCAATTATCGTTCCAACTTCACGCTGGCACTCTCTGATGCCCCTAGACATACGCAGCTCAGTTCAACCCTCCTCAGCCGTCTCCAGCTCCAGTAGCTTCCAACTCGTCCTCCGATGCAGCAAAGAGGCCGGCGCCTGCAGTCTCGTCGGCAGGAGAAGGGCCTCCCAACGCCGGCATGACGTCTCTTTCAGAAGTACCATCTCCGTTGCTTCCCTCACTACTCAAGCTCTCCTCTGATGGAGATTTCCTGAAGAAGCTGTTTCAAAACCTCAAGTCGAAACATGGGCGAAAATTCCTTTCGGTGGATTCCCCCTCCCCCCCCCACGCTGACGATGAAGTCCTCTGACACAGATTTTCCTTTGCGATGGCAGAGCCAAAGCAGCGCGTATGCGTCCCCTGTTGACGAGGAGGACGGCAAGGTGATCACGATTGAGGAGTTGGCGAGGCTGCACACCGAAAAGGCGTCGAAAAACATTCGCAAGCTCGTTCGAAAGGTGCGACGATCCGTCAACAAGTCCCTCAAGGAGATTCGGGACCTTGTGTTCACTTCCAAAATGCTTCCAGATGTCCCTTCGCCTGATGGGAGCCCCACACAAAAAGAACTTTTGGCAGCGGAAGCGCGAGAGCGGCTGCAGTCGTTGCGACGGCGCATCAACGAGGAGGTGCCCGACCCTTCGCTTCTGCCCCCCCAGATCTGGCAATTCATTCGAGGCCAAGATGGCCCCGTGGAGCTCTACGAGGGCGGTCAGCTCGGCCGGCCCCCGAAGACGTCGCGATCGTCTGCGGGAACTCCCCGCCGACGACGGCGTCGGGGGCAACCGTCGCGGGGGTCTGCGGTCGTCCACGATTTCGTCGCGGCGGCACATGCGGAAGTGCTCGAGCGCTTGGAGCGTGCGGAGGCGCTTTGGGCGAACGTGGCGGCCAAAGCAATGAGCGGCGATGCACTAGCGGCTCTTCAAGACGTCGACGAAGCGAAGCGGCTCACCCGCGAAGCGAATGAAGCAGCCAAGGCTCTGCGCGAGAAATTGGACGCGAGGGTTGAGGCGGACCCTTCGCTTCTTGTTTTCCTCCGCCAGCTTCCAACGCATTTGGAAAATTTGGTCACGACAGACGTTGACGCTCTCGCTCTTTTCAAAAATGGAGGTCTCCGTGCGGACACGGCCTGGCTTGTCAATCAGGCGGCTAAAATAAACGGCCTGGTTGTCCACGCGGCTCAGATTTCCAAAGCGAAGGGCGACGCGACGGCGGAAGTCCGCGAGATTGACGGAGAGATGGCGAAATTACAGCGCGCATATCGCCGAGTGAAACCCCCCCTCAATCTCCTCCCCCCTCACGTCCGCGCGATGGCAACGTCGAGTCTGAGTGCAATGCGGCTTTGGCGTGAGGGCAAGACTGACCCTCTTGTCGCAGGGGCTAGCGAGCGCGCGAAAGAGATTTCCGACCTCCTGACGGCCGCCAACTCAGTGCGCGAGGTGTCGGAGGCGCCAGATACGCCAGGGCGGGTCCGAGAGCTGCTGCAGGTGCTGGTGGCGGAACTCGTTCGCCGCGCGGAGGACAAAGCAAAGGAGCTGCGGTCTGCGGGCCGGCTGCCGGAGATGTACCTCCGCAAGATGCCTCCGCATGCGCGGAACTTGATTGAGTCAACCGAAAGTGCGGTGGAGCTTTGGGCGGAGGGCCGCATTGATCCTGCAATGTGCAGCGCCGTGGATGGGCTGGAGGATGTGCGCCGGGCGATGGGCACTGCGCGCGCTCTGTCGGAGCGCGCTCGAGCGGGCGGAAGGGGAATTGGAAGCGACGCACTCTTTCTTCAGGCGCAGCTGATCGTCCATGACGCGGAGAGTCGAAAAAGAGGCCTGCTGGAGGTGGTGGAGAAATACAAGACGTTTCTGCCGGAGCATTTGCGCGCGATGATTGAAGAGCCCATCCCCGAGTTTAACGAAGAGGTGGAGGAGGAAAAGTCAGCGCGCGCAGCGTCAACGCATCGCAGTGCGCGAAGCGCAAGAAGCGACAAACCTCCGTCGGCCCGCATGGTACACCCCTCGCCTCGATTGGTATGGGCTGCTCCTTTTGACGCCATAGGTCAGTCGAGGGGGCGTCGTCATGTCCGAAGACGTGGCGGCGGCGCTGACTGACGAAGACCTGGCCCTCGACGACGACGAGCTCGCCGCACTGGAGCGGCTGGGGGCGGGTGACACTAGCGCGGAGGGAGACGTTGAGGAAGAACAGGGGGGTGAACGACCGGAGGACTTCGATGAGTACGGGGGGGGGGGGTTACTACGTGGAGGAAGAGGATGAGGAAGCCGCGTATCGGCGGGCGCGAGCAGAAACGTCGAAAGCTGCGGCGGCTGTGGGGGAGGGGGGGAGGGGACGACTGATGGGCGCAGCCTGCTGAGGAGGCGGAAGAAGAAGTTGAGGAGGACGACGTAAATGTTGCTGCAACTTCTTTTGATGGGCATGCAGATGGACGTGGATGAAGACGATGAGGAGCGGAAGCGAATCGAAGCGGAGAAGGCGCATCGTCTGCGTATTGCGCTGACTTGACAGGAAAAGATGGTAGCGAATCGCACTAACAGAAAGAACGCGCGCAAACGTCTCTACGCGTCCGACAAGAAAGGCCTTGACTTCGAAGTAAGCGACGGCACGGGGGGGGGGGGAGATGGGGCGGCAAAACACTCATGCGCACAGAAACGGAAGGAGATTCGCCGGCGTGTGATGGCGGGGCGGCAAAATGGCAAGTGCGACCTGACGGGGCTTGGGATGCCCTACCTGCCGCCGATTGTGACTGCGGAGAACTCGTTTGTGGAGCTCTGGGTCGACAAGAACCTCATCGAAACGGTGCCGCCGGAGATTCAAAACCTCAACTCGCTGCTGACTCTGTCGTGGTCTCACAACCGGCTGATGGCGTTCCATAGGGACATGTACATGCTTGAAGACCTCCGCGTGCTGAATGCCGACCACAACCTCTTCACGGAGATACCGGAGGACATCCTCGTGTTCACAAACCTCCAGACCCTTCGCTTCGATGCCAACTTGCTCACTGAGTGCCCAGCATTTATCGGCAAGATCACGACCCTGCGGCGGCTCTCCCTCGACTACAACCGCATCGAAGCCATCCCGCGGGAGCTGTCGGCGCTGAAGAAGCTCCGCTGGTTTGGCATCGGTGGCAATCGGCTGGCGGAGGTACCAAATTATGTCTTTGGCTTCAAGTTCCTCAAGAACTTGTACCTGCAGCGCAATCAGTTCGTTGAGATCCCGAACAATCTCTCCGTCCTGACCGATCTCATTGATCTTGATGTGTCCGGCAACAAGCTGACAGACCTCCCCCCTGGAGTGTCCCTCCTCACCTCCCTGACGCGGCTTAACGCCGACCGCAACCTTCTCCCCGTCCTCACAACCTCTCTCTGTCGCCTGCCCCTCCTCGCGTCCCTCTACGCCTCCCACAACCAGCTCACCGCCCTTCCAGACGAGATCCAGCACTTGGCGTCTCTCAAGCGGCTGCGGCTGCAGTCGAACCAATTGTCCGAACTGCCGAACACTTTCACCAACTTGACCTCTCTCACTGACTTGAACATCGCCAAGAACAAATTTGTTGCCCTCTCGCCCTTCCTCGGCCGCATGACCTGGCTGAAGCGCCTCGACCTGAAGGGCAACACCCTTCACACGCCACCGGCAGAAGTCGTCACCCGCGGACTGAAAGTCATTCTCAGCTTCCTCCGCCAGCTCGAGCACGCCATCCACACGGGCGCGCTGCTGCTGCAGAAGTACAAGCTCACGTCCTTCAGCTTCCCCATGGGCGTCGATCGAGACCTCGTCCACACGCTCGCGTTGGAGTCCAACGCCTTGCCAGCGCTCGACGACGGCGAGTTTGCGACCCTCACCGCCCTCACGACCCTCCACCTCGACGACAACGTCCTCCGCGACGTGCCGGACAGCCTCTCGCGCCTCGACTCGCTGCGCCTTTTGACGCTCAGCCGCAACAAGATCGCGTCGCTGAACCCCAAGATTGGCTACCTCACTGCGCTCGCTTCGCTTCATCTCGACGGCAACCTCCTGACTTCACTCCCCCTGCGCATGGGCTTCATGAGCGGCCTCACAGAGCTGCGCCTCCTCGGCAACTTCATCGAATTCCCCCCCCCCACCATCGTCGAGCGCGGCGTCGCTGCCATTGTCGCCTTCCTCCGCATGTTTTTTGACGCCCCCACGGCTAAGACGCTCGCCCTCGCCGACTTCACTCTCCTTCTCGTCCACCCGCGCATCTGCACCCTCTACGCGCTCACGGCACTTGACCTCGCGCGCAACCTCCTACGCACCCTCCCTTTTGGCCTCGCCAACTTGTCAAACCTCACCACCCTCACCCTTGACTTCAACTTCCTCCCCAGCCTCCCCCCAACCTTTACCCGACTCACCGCCATCAAATCCCTCTCCGCTGAGCGCAACCTTCTCACCGAAATACCCCCCCCCCTCAGCTCTATGGTAGCCATTTCAACCATCAACCTCCGCGCCAACCTCATCCGCGACGTCCCCGTCTGGTTGACCGCCCTCCCCTCCCTCACCCTCGTCGACTTAAGCTTCAACGCGATCGTCACCCTCCCCCTCGATCTCCACCCCCTTCCCCGCACCGTCACCCTTCGCCTCTCCTCCAACCTCTTCCGCGTCCCAATGGCCAACCTCATCCACCACACCCCCTCCCTCCTCGACTTCCTCTCCCTCCTCGCCGCCTCGCGCACCTCGCGCACCCTCTCCCTCGCCAACACGCGCTTCATTTACGTCCCCCCCGAGCTGGCGCAGCTCACTATGCTCACCGCCCTTGACCTTTCAAACTACGCCCTCATCAACCTCTCCCCCGTCGTCGCGACGCTCACTGCCCTCTCAGATTTGAACCTTAGCTCAAATTTCTTGTGGCGGCTGCCCGCGCAGTTTTCGACCCTCCTTGCCCTGCGGTCGCTTGACATTAGCTTTAACAAATTTTTTATGTTGCCCTATGCGCTCGCGCCGCTGTGCGCGCTTGAGCTGCTCGTCGCATCTGACAACGACATCTCTGGTGTGATGGACGCAGTCCACAACCTCACGTCTCTTCACACCCTTCGGCTGGAGCGCAACGCCCTCCGCACCCTCCCCGACACGTTCCACCTACTCCCCTCCCTCACCCACCTCAACCTCACCTCCAACTCCCTCCACCACCTCCACGGCGACTTGGCCCTCCTCCCCTCCATCCGCACGATCCTCCTCGACCTCAACTTCGTCGCGCACCTCCCCCTCCAATTCGCAGATTTCCGCGGGAA
Source organism: Verrucomicrobiaceae bacterium (assembly GCA_027487435.1). Lineage (GTDB taxonomy): Bacteria > Verrucomicrobiota > Verrucomicrobiia > Verrucomicrobiales > Akkermansiaceae > UBA956. Next base: position 35,135 of record JAIYDP010000049.1, read on the forward strand.
GTCGCTCGAGCTTTTGTCCATGCGCGACAACTTCGTATTACTCCCCCCCCCTCGTGTTTTCGCGCAGGGTCTTGTCCCCACCTACGACTACCTCGACCGCCTTCGCACGTCGCAGGCCTCGCGCGCGCTGGACTTGCGCGGGATGGGTCTGACGGCGCTGGCGGAGGCGGAGTTGTGGCCGACGCTGACGTCCCTCCACGCCGACGCCAACGCGCTTGAGGTCATCCCTTCGTTTCTTCGGCGCTTGCGGCACTTGACGACGCTGTCTGTTTGCTCCAACCGCATCCGCCGCATCCCCACATTCGTCGCGTACATGCGCCAAATCGATTCGCTTCGCTTCGACGACAACCCCATCGAGTGGCCCTCAGATTTGATCCGCGCTCGCGGAAACGCCTACATGCTCGAGTGCGCCTCTCTTCTTTTGTACATTTAACCCCCCGCCCCCCCCAGATTCATCCGCCGGTTGGACAAATCGTTTTGGGCGAAGGAGCTGACGCTCGTGTCGGAGGACTTCAGCGTCGTGCCGGTGGACATACTCGGGGTCTATCCCCTCCGGCGGTTAGACCTCCGGCTCAACGCTCTCATCGACCTCCCCGCGCAGCTGCACGCCTTTTCGCGGCTGACGGAGCTATTTTTAGAAAACAACAGAATGGAGGTCCTCCCGGACTCCCTTTCGTGTCTTATCCGGCTGCGCCGCCTCTTTGCTAACAATAACAAGATCAGCTCTGTTAGCGAGGCGGTCGGCCGCTGCACGCGCCTGCAGGAGCTGCGCCTGCACGCCAACTCCCTCCCCTCCCCCCCCGACGCAATTGGCGCCCTCACCAACCTCACCGACCTCCGCCTCTTCCAAAACGACATCATCCACCTCCCCTCCTCCCTCTGCTCCCTCCACAACCTCCCCCACCTCCGCCTGTCCGACAACGCCATCTCCGCGCTCCCCGACCGCATCGGCGACATGTCGGCCCTTCGCGACGTGATCTGCACGCGCAACCAGCTCGCAGCCGTCCCCGCGTCGATCGGCCGCCTCTCTGCCCTCACGCGGCTGGTCCTTTCGGACAACCGCATTGACACCCTCCCCCCCGAAATTGGGGACATTGTGACTCTAACAGAACTGTCAGTTTCAGACAACAAGCTGCGTGCAATCCCCGACGAGGTTGGGCGGCTGACGCGGCTGTGCAAGCTCATGTTGGGCAACAACAAAGACTTGGAGATACCCCCCCCCTTCATCATTGCCAAGGGCGTCAAGGCCACCGTTTCATACTTGCTCCTCCGCTTGGAAAGCCGCGCAGCGCCAGAGGGCATCCTCCTGCGCGGGCGTCCGACTGTTGAGCTTTTCAACGTTAAATTGGACGGCAGCAGAGCGACTGGCGTGTTGGGGCTGCGCGGACTATTTTTGGACGACTTCGCCAAACGGGTGATGTTTGTTTTTACGACATGACCTCTATTTGATGACATAACGGTTCGGCTGAGCTCACTTGGCAGTTGTTTTCTCTTGCGCACGTGACCGACCTCAACCTGTCCCTCAACAAGCTCGACCACCTGCCGGACGAAATCACTGCCCTTACGAGCCTGAGACGGCTTAATTTGGAACACAACAACTTGTCGAGAATATCCGACGCTGTGGGGGACCTCATCCTCCTTGAGGTGCTCGTCCTGAGCTTCAACTTCTTCGTCGCAGGACCGGACGCATTTCGAACGTTCTATCGTCTGCGCGAACTGCGGTTTGACAACAATGAGCTTGATGTGCTCGGTGTTGTGTGGTTGCTGACGCGGCAGGGTATTGATGACCCGTTTGAGTCGCTGGAGTCGCTGGAGCTGCTTGTTTTGGACAACAACAAGGTCCCTCCACCGAACGCCACCCTAAACATAAAAGATTCGGTATCTCCGGCCTAGGTCGTTCAACTGGCCGCACCTGACGGCGCTGCACCTCGCACAGAACCTTATCGACACCCTCCCTCCGACCCTCACCGCCTTGACGAGCCTGACGCGGCTTGACCTTGCATTCAATCGAGTCCCATCCTTTTTTGACCTCCCCTCTCTGTCATCGCTTACAGCGCTGGACGCGTCGTACAACGTGCTCACATCAAGCGGGATCGCAGCGTTGACAAGTCTCTCTGCGCTGGCGCTACTCGACCTCAGCGAAAATGAGATCTCTGATGTGCCCCTCAACTTCACGCGGTTGCGGTCACTCCGACGGTTAGATTTGCTGTCGAACCCGTCGATTCATTCCGCGACGCTGGGGTCTCTCGAAGTTGTGCGGAGGTTCTTGACGGCAAATGCGAACAAGTCTGGCAAAAGGAACAAGGTTGCGTTGAAGGGACGGATTTGAAAAGACGGAAAATGCGTCGGTGCTGTAGAGGGGTTTGTGCGAGAATCGCTTTACCCACCAAATAGAACAACTTTCAGCTCCCAAACTCTTGCGAGTTTGGTCAGAATTCGCTTGATCACGCTTTAGTAAACACGGTAGGGCTTGCCCATCGTGGTCTTCAGGTGAAGAGACTTCACGTTCTGCCAGTTCTTCTTGAGAAGGGAGACGAGGAAGTTGACCGACAAGTTGATGTTGGCGTAAAGCTCCTGCTCTGACATGCCGATGTTTCCAACAGCGACACCAAGGCAAAGGGCCTTCTTCAACTGGAACTTGACAGTGGACTTGACCTCGTGAATCTTGGAGTTCATGTCATCGGAGTGCTGAAGAAGAGCAGGGAACTTTCCAGCCTTGTTGAGACCAGGACCGAGGATACGGGGAATCTGCTTGATGATGGCATCAGACGCAAGGAAGATATCGTACTTCTTCGCTAGATCATCAGGCACATCGAATCAAACAGTACCCATCTTGCGGATGAGCTTCTTGTTCTTGTTCATCTTCTTCAGTGCCTCAATGTCCATGTTGTCCAAGTTCAGAGCCTTGGCCTCGTCGACGTGCTGCTGGTCACCAAGAATGCACACAGAGAGCTTGGGGCGAGGCATGTTGGGAAGCTTGAGAGTGCCGCTGAAACGCTTGTCGCGTTGGGGATCGTATTGCTTCAAGCCAATTTGGAGCTCAACAGTCTCAAGGAACTTGCGCTTCTTCTCCTGAGAGTCCTTCTGAAGGTCTGTAACACTCAGAACATCGGAAATACAATTTCGAACTGCGGATGGTTTCGCGAACGGTTTCGCCGTGAAGTTTGCTCATGGTGGTGGGTGGGGATTTCCGCAGGAAGTCCGCAATCACAAAAAGATATACTCACTGGAATTTGAGTTTTGTTTGTCCACGGCATGCTTGTGCGAGCAACCGTTTCTTCGACTAACTTGTCCAGCTTTGCAGCCCAAAGAGCACGCAGGCCATCTACCGAGAGTTCCAAGAAAAATCTAGAACACCAGATGTGTCAAGGCCTGCGCTGTCTGAAGAGAAGCGAGTGGAGCGACGAGTTGCTAGCGCCGAGAAATCCAGGAGGAAAGAAGATGCTGTACATGTCAGACCAAGAATGCGAAGTGAGCGGCATGCTCCAGATGGCGAGACTCTTCCGCGAGACTTTCTTTCTGGAGTTGTTTCGTTGTCTGGAGTCGCCGTTGGTGTGCGCAAACTTACCATGCCATCACATCAGTCGGCTACAGCCACCTCTTCAAACGTCGGGGAATCCGAAATGGCTGCTTTTGATCGCATTAGAAGCCAGCTTTCAAACGTTGTCACAGACCGCCACTCTCTGCTTCAGGATTTGAAAGCCCTCATGTCAGTCCTTGTCCAGAGCGAAACTGAGAAGAGAGACATCATGGACGTTGCTCATCGGGAAAACGAGGACCAAATCATTTCGTTGAAACAAGAATCGGACCTGCTGCGTCACAGATTGCGCGAGGCGGAGCAGCGGGCCAAGTCGCAAGAGATCAAGATTGCAGAGCTGGAGACGGCTGTGGCAAGCAGCCGAACTGTGGACCTGAAGCAGCAACTCCTAACTCGCACAAAGTCTTTCGCTACAGATTCGACTGAAACGAAGCTGCTCAAGATGTCGACGGAGAGGGACGCATTGACGAAAGAAGTCAGCTACCTGACCATGCTCAACACAACGCTGAGGAAGCAGCTGCTTGAGAGAGGGTCATCGCCGACGTCACCCTCTCGTTCGTTGGCGAGAAGTCCGTCATCGATGATGCTCGCGGCAACGACAGACTACGAGACGGCCAGCTCGTCGACGCACGTGCTGGATGCGGTGGAAAAGAATGAGGACGTGCAGGCCCTGAGGGAGCAGCTGAAGAACGTGAAGCTTTGTCAACGAAACGTGCACAAGCAACTCATTGACTGTCGTTCAGAAAAGCAGCAACTGGAGGCAGAGCTGTGGCGATGCAAAGAACGGCTGGACGTCTACGACGCTGAGGTTGCGCAGCTCATGCTTACAAAGAGCGAGCTGACGCAGCAAGTGAAGGACACTCATCAAATTGTTTGCAAGCCCTGTCTCCGTTCACTCTCCAGGCAATGCGTGCGAGGGAGCGTCACGACGTCCTTAAAAGGCGCTTTACGGAGCTGCAGGTCACCTCCACCCCTTGCATGAACTCACCGCGCAGAGCCGGGCGACGAAGCAAGCTGCGCTGATTCGGGAGAATCAAGACCTCTTCAGACAGCTGCAGAGCAAGTACGACCTGACGGGGGGTAGGAGCATGACGGTCTCGGGTGGGACGATGGATTCGCTTGCGTACCTGCTTCAAGAGGAGAAAGATCTTGGCGAGGATGACTAGTTTATCTCACAGGATACAAAATTGATACAGATGTTTATGAACGAATCATCTGCACAGTCAGACGCTGTACCGTAGTGAAAAGGACCTTGACTTTCATTGCTTTCCGCTCTTGTCGGCGCTGGTCCTTCTCGCGGATCTTCTCAATCTCCGCCTCTGACAGATTCTCTCTTTTCTTCTTTAAAGCTTCTTCCTCCTTGGCCTTCTTCTCCGCGCGAATCTCCTCCTCAAATTGCTTGGCTCTTAGCGCCAACGCATTCTCGCGGGCCTTGGGCGCCATCTTCACTTCCGACACTCGATCGGCGATAGCGAGCACAAGCTCGACGGCCTTTGTCGAAGCCTCGAGAACAGTCGATTTCTTCATGGACGACTTCCCATTCAAACTGAACACAAGCCGGACTCCGGGGCAGCTTACACGTCAGAGAGGAGACAAAAAGCTCAACGGCGGTTGGCCAATTCTGACCGCAAGGCGGTCTGAGATGTGGACAGCCTTGACCAGTTGCAGCGTTGACGTGTACTGCTGGAGGAAGGCCGGTGAGAAGAGTTCCGACGACATGTCGAGGCAATCAGAGAAAACAACAAATCCCTCGGAGCCAGACGATCGCGACGTCAACTTTGCCTCCGGGCGTCATCACAGCAGATGCAAGCCAAACCAAGTCCTTGTTGTTGGACTTGTAGTTGCTCTGATCTCTGGTGGAGACCAAGGCAAGTGTCATCGGCTCCACATCATCAAGGGCGATGTCGTACGTCTGGCAAGTCAGCACGACCTCACACGAAGGACGATGGTGTCTCGGAATGGCTTGAGAAGGCCAAAAATGAGGAAGAACAAGTCATGTCGAGGCTTGAGCTGGAAAACTGAGAGGCAGACTACTCTATCGTACCTCTACGGAGGCAAGGAAGTACTTGACGTGCACTCTCCCACTGGCGTAATAGTTGAAGAAATTTCTATCAAAAATGAGGGAGCAACAAGAGCTGAAACGCATTCTCCCGGATAATTTTCTTGGAGCCGTCAACGCCAAGCGATGCGAAATTGTTTTGAAGCACAGCTGCGATCGAAATGAACCACTCCTGGGCAATTGTTGTGTTGATGCCCCGACCGATGACGAACACAACTGCGTAGATAGAGATGACGCATAACGCTACAATCTCGAACGTGAACGATCGCCAGTCCCTCTTCTTTTCTGGGAAAACGGCTGTTGCATGAGCGAAAACCTACTCAACGAAAACCGCTCTTGGGCTGACCGATAGGTGGAATCGATTCTTGCGATGTGGCTGGGAGTCCTTCAAATTCATCCGCGTCAAAATCCTCCTGAAGGGAATGAGCTCAGCAGGGTTGCAACTACTTCGTCCTCGCTGTCGTCGGATGACGGTGCGGACTGAGGGGACTGTGGAGTCTCCTCTTGAAGATCACTATCATCGTCTCCAAACTCAGGGAGTTCCTCATCCTCCGATTCAGAATTCACAAGTTGAAGCGATCCACAAAAAAACAAAGCCAAAATCAAGAATTTCAGCGACATCTTGGCGGCGTATTAAATTAGATACGTTTGATAATCGACATGGAATTGGAAAAATTCGTGAAGTACTCAAAAAACAATCTAAAAAAATAAAACTTACGCTCGTTAAAAACCTCCCATCGAAAGAAAAGACCGAGAACCTTCCCAACTGGTTCGATTTAGGGCTTTGCATGGAACTGACAAGCGGGAGGCATCCTTGCTAGCTCTTGCAGAATCTGTGTTGCCAATAGTCTTAAACAAGCTGCTACAATGCAAACGTGGGTCGTTTTTAAAAAGAAAATTAAATACGGTAGAAAATGGCCAAGCTAACAGGGTTTCTTGCGCTTGCAGTTATCATGGCGGGACTCACGCTGCGCTCCCCATTGATTCTAGATGATGTCTCCAAAATCGTCGAAAATCCTGACGTTTCCTGCATCAGCCGCAGTTGGAATGAGTGTCTCTTTCCTTCTTACGTTAGTCCTGCCTCGAATCTTCATCGAAATGACCCATCGAGGCCCCTCACCTCAATATCATATATGATAATACACTATTTCTTCCTAGATTTTGCAGGTGCGCAAAGATGCCTCAACTTCTTCTGTCACGTCCTGGTTTCGGCCTTGGCCGTACGCTTTCTGAGGCTCCTCGGGTTTCCAAGTGACTTCAGTGCACTATCGGGTTGGATGTTTTTCCTTTCCGCGCTTAACATCAACGTTGTACAGTACGTTTATTCCAGGTCTGATCTGCTCTGCACTCTCTTCTCGCTCTCTTCTCTCATCATGTACTGCAAGGCGATCAAAAGGCCCGGTTTCCCTGTCGTGATAGGCTCCTTCTTGTCGTTTTTGGCTGCAGTGGCTTCGAAGCAAACTGCTTTGGCCCTTCCACTCACATGCCTTGTCATCTCTCGTCATTTTTCGAAATCAATGACACGAGGTGCATTGAAGGGAAGCGCATTGGTGATTCTCTTGCAGCTCATTGCTGCCACTGCTGTCATGTTCGCTCGATTTTCATTCTTTGGTGGCGTTGGGGACGTGGAAGCGACTGACGGCGTGTGGCCAGCACGCGAGTACTGGATGTCTCAGGCGTTTGCTATTGCAACGTACATTAAGCTCTATTGCGTCCCAACTCCGCTTGCTATTGACCACTACGTCTTGCCCGTCAACAATTTCTCGTCGCCTCGATTCCTGACTCCAATTACGGTCTTTCTTGTTCTTTTCGTTGGCGCCTCAGCACTCAAGATCACTGATGATCGAAAGACCTCGCTCTTGGTGTTTCTGTTTGCTTCCTTAGTCCTCCCCCTCAGCGCTGTCCCAACAGTGGACATCCTGGTTGAACGCCGTGCATACTTCCCCTCGATTCCCTTCTACGCCGGGTTTGCCCATTTGGCACGGCGGTATCTTGGACGAACAGCTCGAAGCGTCCTTGTCCTCATGCTTCTTGTCAACGCCGTCTTCTCGCTGAGACAATTGTTGCTCCATCGTGACGCTGAACACGTGTGGAGAGACGTTCTCGGCACCTACCCCGACTCTGTGCGGGCGCGGCACAACCTTGCGACAATATTGTCGACAAGAGGAGCTGAGGGTGAGGCGGAAGCAGTGCGGATGTACAGGACTTTGGTCGGCTCATGGGACGGCGACTGTTTTGCGTTGACAAACCTTGGAACTCTTCTTTCGCAGCAAGGAGACCCTGGCGAGCTCAAGGACTCCTTCTTTTACCTTGACAAGGCCGCAACGCTGTGCCCGCACCATCCGCCTTGCTTGTACAACCTAGCCCTGCACATCCATCGTTGGAACGGCTCTCTCGTTGATGCTGAGACGCTTTATAGACGGGCAATAGGAGCAGACCCATCCTACAGATTGGCGCACAACAATCTTGCCGTGCTATTGATGGAAACAGGAAGAAAAGAAGAAGCACTGTCGTTGCTTCGGAGTTGCAGCCAATATTGGCCTCATGATCCGCTGACTTTGGCAAACATGGAGGCTTTAGGTACTAGTCTAAAAGCGTGCTTGATGCCACAGAGCGTTGTGCGCAGCCAAGTGCGATCGATCCCCAACAAATCAGCAACGGGGCTATGTTGCAGTTGCTCAGTTCGGCGTATCGAAGAAATCCCTCAAACACGTGCAAAGCGCCAGTGGATTACCTAAACAAATAGGAGAATCCGAGCGAAGCTTGAGGAAGCTTGCAAGAACTCTCAAGACGAGCCCTCATGCTCATCCGTCCTCCTTAACCAATAAGGATGATGATTTGTTAGAGTAATTGTTATGAGAAGTGCAGACAAAGTCGTCTATGAGACGGCTGATCTTGGAGCTTCCGAACCCGAGCGTCCGTCAGGAGTTGTACATGTTGAAGTACACTGACTTTGCTCAGCAGCCACACTCCACAAACATCGACACGACGTCACTGTCGGTGTCCGATGCTCTCCACGTGCATAAGCAGTTCCCCTCGGCCGCATTCTCAGGTATTTATAATCCTCCATCTTCTAATTCGCCGCAAAGGATTATCTGGCACTCCGAGTGGTTTAGTAGAGAAGCTCGAGACAACTTTCCATCTGTCTCGAAAAGATAGCATTTTGCAACGATTGGCAATGTCTTCGCCACAATGAATCCGCCTGATAACTCCAGAATTAATAAAGAACTCGAAAGCATCAATTCTGAAGTGTTCAAAGTCTCCCTCTTTTGAAAACGCAGATCGACGAGGACCCGGATATCTTCGCCGCGCTCACACGGGCGGCTGTGGCGCACAAGTCGACATTGTCTCGCACGACCTCCGATGCTGTCACAAAGCTAGCTGCCCTCTCAGAGACTCTCGGCACTAGTCGAGCGTCTGTTCAACAAGCCATCCCCCCCCTTCCTTCAAACGACCCTCACTCTCTGCGTGTCCTTTCAAAAGTCGAGTCGCGGCTCTCGCAACTCGAAAAGGCTGTCGGCAAGGATGACCTTGTCATGGTCAACGCGTCCCTGCGCCTTCTCACACCTCAGCCTGGGCTCTACAGCGACGTCATGACCGCCCTCGCAGATCTCGAGGTGCGACTTGCCTCCGCGTCGTTCGACTGGGACAAGATTCAAAAATCAATCGCAGCGGCTGAAAAGGCTGCCGAGGCGGAGGCCAAGCGAGTGGACGTTCTGTCCGAGAGGCAGGTCCTCCCTGTCCATGATGGGCCTGATCTTGAAGCTGATGGAGCTTTACTCCCGCGTGCAGGCAGTGGCGGCCGTGCAGGACACCCTCCCCATCATCGCCGGTCGTCTCAAGGCCCTCAGCGCCGTCCACAAGGATGTGACCCTCTCGGCCACGACTCTGCACCAGATCGAGCAGCAGCAGGAGGCGCTGAACGAGGGCATCCTCTCTCACGATGAGGCGCTCGACCTGGCGCGACGCGCCATCAAGGACGCGCTTGATGGAAGCTCATCGAAATTGGCCGAATTGTCTGTGCGCGTGGCCAGGCTTGAGGGCCATCAAACCGAGTCAAAGTAAACAGCCCTAGACGCAACCCTCGCAATCGCATCCACCGCCAGCTGCGCCGCATCCGCTCCGCCGTCGAGGCGCCAACTCAGCCGCGGCCGCTGCGCCAAGAGCTTCTGACGCCGCTGCGTGATTTCGTCAGCGGAGATGTTGCGGATGATGTTTGGCAACGCCGCGATGCGGGAGGCGTTGAAAAAGATGGCGAATGACCAATCGACATCAGCCGCAAAGGGTGGCACGAAGGCGTCGGCGCACACGACGGGAATGCACCCGACGGCGACGGCCTCGAAAAGGCGGATCGTCCAGCGCTCCCACCCCGGCGGAGCCAAACAAAAGTTTGAGCGCAGCATCTCCTCCACCGCGCCCTCGCTGTGCGTTGACGTGACCTCTCAAAGTTAAAAAGGGGGTAAGGAATGCAAACAAGCGCGCCTTCAAATCGCGCGAACGCTTCGACAAGCGGCCGCCTCACGCCGTAGCCGTAATGCGCCCCAAACTCGTGCGCGACGTCGACTTGGCCCCGGAAATGGACGGAGATGCTGCGGCGCGCATGTGCGATGGCGCTGCCGGTGACGTGGCGCAAATGGCCGAGCACCGGCGGCACGACGATGTCGCGGCCCGGCTGAAAGCACGCGCTTTCGCACCGACGAGCAAACGCTTTGGACGACCCTTGATGCGAGGCGGCGCGCGCCATGTACCAATCGGGCCGCGGGAGCTCCGAGTCGCCGCTCAGGACAACATGCGCGGCGTTGGAGGCGTTGGCGGGAAGAAGACATGACGCCCAATCCGTCGACGCGAAAATGACGTGGTCAGCGCCGCCTGAGCGCGACCAAAACCCGAGGCGCCGAAGCGCGTCGAGGGCTGAGGTCGCGTAGGCGTGGGTGTGGCCGACGTCGACGTCATTGTTTTCAAACGCGGGGCGGGGGTGGACGAATTTTGAGGCGAGGACGCAACTCAAAAAGAGGGGGACGACAAAGACGCGGGCGGCGGAGGGGTCGGTCGTGAGGGCGGGGGAGGTGAGAAGGGCCAAGAGGAGGGGGAGCTCAAAAGCGTAGACGGACTTTGCGCAAGCGTCGTTGAGGTGGAGGGGGAGGACGATGTCGGCGGGGGTCATCGAATAGACGTAACTAACGCTGTTAGGCGCGCGAGGTGCCGAAAAGACATTTTAACGTCTGAAGGCCCTAGGGGGGGTCTAAACCCCGGCCAAAGGCTCTGCGCCGCATCCGTCGCGAGGCGTCTGACGTCTCGGGGGCTTCCGCGCTGGTCGATCTTCGCGAGGGCCTTGAGGAGGGCGGCAAGCCCAAACTGAGGTTGCAGGCGGAGAGCGTTGGAAGCGAAGCGAAGAGAGGAGACGGCGTCGAGGGGGTATTGAAGCGAAGCCGCAAGGAATTGTGCGTCCTGAGAGAGTGGAGCAAGGGCGGCTGCGCGCAGGGCGGCGGCTAGGGCGGCGGAGGCGTTGCGGAGCTGATGGTGCGCGATGGCGGTCTCCCTGGCGGCAAACGCGTCGAAGGGGGGGGTGCGGACTTTCTGAGCGGTCAGCGGGCGGCTGTGGGAAAACTCACGGAAAACATTTGGATGCTGCGCTTTGAGTCACCTTGAAGTGTGAGGTGTGGAGAGGGGGGGGGGGGGGGGCCGTAAAAAAGGGGGGGGTTGCCAA
>JAIYDP010000075.1 GCA_027487435.1 Verrucomicrobiaceae bacterium
GCGGGGGGGGGGGGGGGGGGGGCGATCAAGATCAACCAGGACACGGAGGTGTACGCGGCGATTGTGGAGGCGGGGGTCATTTTGAGCCACCACTTGGCGCCTCTTCGCGGGGGGTACGTCCATGTTGTGGAGGGGGGGGGTGCTGTGTCCGTGGGGGGGGTGACGATGCGCGGAGGGGACGGGGCGTTTCTGGAAGGGGGGGGGGTCGTTGACATCTGCGGGGTTGAAGGCCGCTGTGAGCTGCTGCTCATTGACACTGTCTAACTAAATGATTAAAAGATCTGTTAACGCCACACCCGGCGCGGAAAAACATACAAATTTAAGCTACATGAAAACACTGTCAGGACGCTGTGGAAACGAAGCCGTCGTGGGGTGAGGCAAAATTGGAGGGGAGGGGGTGCTTCGCCATGAGCGCGCGGTAGTCGCCAAAGACGGCCGCCATGAGCTGCCGCCGCGCGACGAGGCGCAGGGATGGATCGGTCAGCTTCTTGAGGACTCGGTTGGATTCTTTCTCTAGATCTCTTAGAGGGAGTTAGGGGGGGGGGTGGAAACTTTGGTCGGAGTCAAGGCCGGGGCGCGTCAGGCCGAGCTCGACCTGACCAATGCACCAACGCAGCTCACGCTGGTATTCTGAAAGAGACGACGGGTCTACTGGCTGGAGAGGAAGCTCCATAGGCTCACGCGCATTCGAAACGTCTGTAGCGGCCAGAACAGCTTCCGATTCCTCGTTTCGCACCTCGGCTAGAGAGCCTTCGGAGCCATTTCCTTGAGCTTCAATCTCCTCACCAGCTTCATCAACAGCATTCGCCGTCATGGATTTTGCGGCCTTCTTTAGACGCTTTTTCTTTGCCTTGGACAATCCCTCCATCCGTGCTCTAAATCCATTTATCTTTTAGTGTTTATTTTTCATGCAGGAATTCTCTGACAAGTGCACGGTCAAAGAACTCACTGCAATCTGCAAAGAGTTGGGCCTTCCGTCTACTGGGCGGAAGGCAGACTTACTTCAGCGTCTGAATGAACACAAAGCATCCGTTTGGCAGATGCCGTTACCGCCTGACGTGTCAGGCTGCCACAGCGCCACCATCGTCCTCAAACGAAGAGCAATCGGAGCCCAAACTGACGAAAATCGATTCGCCCAAGGAATTTCACGAAGATGTTGCGGACGCATTGGGCATCGAGCTGGACACCCCAGTCGCAGCTGCAGCTCCTGTCGAAGAAGCCCCCCCTCCGGAGAATTCGAAGCCCGCATTGTCCGAGCCTCCAATCGAACCCCCCCCCCCCGCAGCGGTTGTTTCCCCACCTGCAATCCCAGAAGCCGTTGATTCAAACCCCGACGACGTCCGTCCGGCGGATCACGAGGCCGACTCTGAGGCTGCGCCAATCCACCCGTACCCCCCCCCCCCCCTCTTGAAGCGCTTCTGATGGCGCAGGGCATTGGAATCGAAGCGGCACCGCTCCCCGTCGCCTTCGCAGGAATATAAAAAGAAACCAAGGACGTTGGCGAGAACCCCCCCCCCCTGACGCTTGAAGGGAGGAGCCGATCGCGAAGAACCCTCACCTCTACATTCGAAACCTCCCCCCCGATGCGCGCATGGACGAGGTCGTGCACGCGTTCGAGCGCTTTGGGGCCGTCAGGGCGGTTGACGTGAAGAGTTACAAGCGCTACGCGTTTGTGGTGAGCGCGGATGGGGGAGGGGCTGACGCGGTAGGAGTTTGAGGACTCGCGGACTGCTGACAAGGCGCTGCAGGGGGGGGGGGGGATTGACATCAGAGGGCATCGGTCGTACGCCGAAGTTGCCCGCCGCAACGAGTACCGCCCCACGTGAGACTCTAAATTCCAATTATTTGCCTTTTTTGACGTGGAAGGGGGGGCGACCTACGACGCGACCGCAGGGACGAGCGGCGAGACGACCGACGGGACCGCCGCGACGATCGCCGCGACGATCGGCGGCATGACCGTCGGGACGATCGGCGGGACGATCGTCGCGACGATCGGCGGGAGGAGAGGCGGGACGATCGGAAGGACGGGAGGAGGGACGACAAGAAGGGGGGGGACAAGTGGGACGACAAGAAGGAGGAGAAATGGGACGAGAAGAAGGTTGACAAGTGGGATGAGAAGAAGGGGGAGAAGCGGGACGAGAGGAAGGGGGACAAGCGGGACGAGAAGAAGGGGGACAGGTGGGATGAGAAGAAGGGGGAGAAGCGGGAGGAAAAATCTTACCGCGAGGGAGAGAAACGAAGGTCTGAGAACGAGGAGAAGTGGGAGGAGCGGCGGTACGACAAGTACGAGAAGAGAGACGAGAGGAAAGACTCCAAGTATGACGACCGGAAGGACGACAGGAGAGATCATCGCCGCGATGACAGCAGATATTGAATAATGCTTTAGCTTTGCCTTTTTGTAGTGATTCGTGAAAGCGTGTCCAAACTAACAATACCTAAAGTTTATTGTTAAACATGGAACACACACGCATCACGACACAAACAAGCCCCCATGCGTTGCCGCTCTCTTTGCAAACACCGAGTCCGCCATGAGCGCCTTCGAAACTTCCACAACGACCTCGTGGCCGATGGGCCTCGACGGCATGGCGAGGTCGTCTTGGCTGGCGAAGAACACTTGCATCGACGGCATGAGAGCTCCAACAACCTGCAGCGCGTAAGCTCCCGCCCCCCCCCCTCCCCCCCCACACACCCTCATGGTCGCGCTGCACCTCGAAAATGAAAACCTCGCGTTCAGCTCTACGCCGACTTGAGAGACGGCTTCGGCTGCAAAAGCAACCGCGTCATCCGAGCCACATTTCTACCCCCCCCCGTCAAAAACAGTCCGGCGACGCTATACCTCGACATCAGCCGCAAAGAGAAGAGACGCGAGGGGGCCCTGAACGCGCGAGAACTTCCGCCCCGCCGCAACGTCGTCAAGCCGCGCAACCGAGGCCGCGACCTCGTCGGCGAATTTCTTCTCGAGGGGGGGGGGGGTCGAAGAGGGGAGGGCTGCGGGTTTAAGTGCAAACTCAACGAATGTTTGAGTTTCCAAAAATAGATTGATTGCGTCAAGAGTGTGGAAGGAAATAAAAAGGGCATCACCGACTAAAAATAGCCACATCTCCGCTTCTGCGACGCTCAGCGCCGCAAACTTCTCTGCGGCGGGAAGAAGCGAAGCGACGACCTCCGCCACTGCCAGCCCCTCCGCCTCGCACGTGAGGGCCTGCCACGCGCCCTTTCGCCAGAGGCGCTCAAAATTATACGCCCTTTGATCGTTAGTGTCCTCTCAAGGCGATAAATTCTAAAAATAAGTTGATGAGACTGTCAAGAATGTAGCAGCTTGAATAAAAATTACATTGAGTTCATTATTTATTATCATTTCTTACAATTTATTAAACAGGTTAAAATGACTCGCATAAAACAAAAAAACTAAATTCGGCGCCCGCGGGCGTCTTTAAAATAAAAAATAAAAAAAATCGTGTCCCCCCAGCTCGCTTCTGCTAAAATAAAATGCTCTACATGACATCTCATGAAACGAGCGCATATCAAAATGACTACTGGAAGAGGGAGATGATGGCGGCTAAGAGGGCGAACGTCGCGTCGGCTAACAAAAAGCTCCAAAGTCCAAACGCGACAAAAGAGGCGAGGACGTACGCGACCGCCACCCCCCCCACCGCGGCGGCTGCGATGGGGAAGTTTGGGCGCAGTTGGACGGGGAGGGACATTCCAAAAATAAAAAACGTGCTCCAATGTACAAGTGCGACGGATGGGCCGTAGCCGGGGCTCTTTAAATAGCTTCTGTCCTGGAATAAGAGCTGGATGGTGGTCGTAAAGAGTAATGCGGCGTGGAAATATGAGCTGCGCTTGGGGTCCGTCCTCTGGCGAAGCGAAGCGACCAGCGCAGCGGCGCAGAAGAGGTTGGCGCTCGCAAACGCCACCCCCCCCCATGTCGCCGCGTCGTTGGCGCCAGACTTAAAATAACTAACTGTTAAAGCCTCAACAAAAGCCGCGAGGGCAGCCGCGCAGACTGTCGAAACATTTCGCGGGCGAGTTCTCACCCCCCCCCCCCCCCCATTCCCAGTCCGGAGGGGGTGCGTCGCGCGAAGCCGCCGGCCCCCGGGGGCGCGCGGCCC
>JAIYDP010000054.1 GCA_027487435.1 Verrucomicrobiaceae bacterium
CTGGAGCCGATCCACTGGATGGAGCCGCTTCGCAAAAATGCTTTACGGATCTAGTTCACTTCGTAAAATGTCGTCTGTGTCACAACAATCGATCAACACTTTTAGCACCCCCCCCTGTTGTGCAAGTGCGATTGCGTCGACCCCCTGGCGAAGCGGCACGACGGCGCTGATGAGCGCATGCAACCCGCCGACAAGTCGCAGCCGCTCCACGGCGTCGCTCATCCGACCGCAACGTGAGCCAACGATTCGAATCTCGTTCACAACAATAAACGTTGGATCAACAATATCGCCCCCCCCGCCTGCAACAGTCGTCTTGAGGATAACGGTTCCCTTCGGCCGGACCATCTTAGTGGCGACACTGAGCCCGCCTGAGCGGCCCGTGCATTCGACGGCAGCATCGAAGCTCCATCTGCGCCGCGTCTCTTCGTCTGCGTCATGGGTATTAGCGCCAAAACTTGCGGCAACAGCCATTTTTCCTCTGTGTCGGCCAAACATATGAACCTCGAATTTTCGGTTAGAGTCTGTGAGGAGGGCAACGGCGACAAGGATTCCAAGTTTCCCGTCTCCCAATACAGCCACGGAGATCGGACGGGCTGGTGACAGCGGATAGTGGCCAACTGGGTCAGAGGGTATGTCGTCTGCGACGTGGATGGCCGCGGCGAGTGGCTCCGAGAGGACAGCGAGTCGAGGGCTGATGCCTGGAGGAACAACATACAAGTTCTGGCGTGGCAGGGCGATGTACTCAGCGAAACATCCGTCGTGGCCGAATATTCCAATGGCGGACCTTGCGACGCAGTGTGCGCTGCGGTCGTGACCGCAGGGGTCGCAAGGCGGCGAGCAGGCCCGAACATTTATATCGGCGACAACAAGTTGATCTGCAATGTCGCAAGGAGAGACGACACGTCCGACAAACTCATGGCCCATAACACCGTGAAATTCTCGGTAGCCTTTCGTCATTTCAACGTCGGTGGCACATACACCTGCGTACAATATCTGCGAGATCAGGAGCTGTGACAAGGAAGCTTGACTTTGATCAAGACAGCAGATTCATCAGCAACTGGCATCTCTACATGGCACAATTGCGGTCCAGTTTTTGTAAGTCGGATTGCCAGCATTGCGTAAATTCAACATAAATGGAACAAACGACTACCTTCAACATTTTCTTATCGAAAGTTGCGTTTTCGATGATAATTGCATCTTTAGGAGACCGATCGAACTTTTAGTCCCATGGTGTAAGATGCATCTACGTATATGTCTGCGGCGCAGCCACCAAACCTGAAGGATCATCACGACGTATTATCGAAAACGGGGTTGAAAATCTTGCCTTCCAATGGCAAGAAGTTTGTTGCGCTCCTTGAAAAATACAGTTTTACAGAGGGGTCTGGTTCCAGGTCAATCCGATTTCATGATCGGAACAACGGTTGTAGATTGAGGAGGACTTGCAATGTCTCAAAGCATCGTTGCAGAAGTATCCTGCAAAGCAAAATGATAATCAAGTTCTTGCAGCGGTCAGCAGCGGCTGCAAACGATAGAATAGGCGACTGTAAAATTACAGTTGCAGTCAATGTCCAAAGCCGACGCCAGCATTGGCGCGTCAATTGGTTTGCAAGATGGACAGTTTCGCATTTCAGCCATACGACCATCCTCTGCTGCCATGAGATGCGACATTCAGGTCAATGATGTCGTCGTTGCTATCGGCGATGTCTCTCTGGTTGCTTCCACCCAAGTTCAAAGCGCAAACGATCTTTTGAAGGGTCCAGCTGGATCTGAAATCCTTCTCCGCATCTCAAGAATTCAACAAGATGGGTCTACGCTAGAGCGAGACGTTCGAGTTATTCGAGAGTTGGAGTTCACAGGAGACGGTGGCCACACTGGCTCCATGAAGGAAAGCGATATGAGCTTCATGTCTCGCATTTGGTTCTGGTGGGTGAATGGCCTTGTTGCAATAGGATACAGACGCGCCATCCATGAAGAAGACCTCTATGCTCTTGAAGAATCCGACAAGGCGTACAGCGCCAACCTTCGTTTCGAAGCTTTCTGGAAAGCCGAGGTCGAAACGTCGAAGCGAGTTGGCCGCCCAGCAAAGCTCATTCGTGCGCTCTATTTGTCGATCAAAAAGGAATTCTTGCTCGCCGCCTTGCTCAGGCTCCTCACGGACATCGTGGCGTTCACGCCCCCTCTCTTCATTCTCGGAATCCTTCAGTACCTCAACTCCTCACCTGCAAACCCGAGCAATTTCACAGCGACTGATGCTCATCTTCTCGCAGCGGGGTTGTTTGTTGCTGGAGTTTTCAAGGCAGTTTTCGAGAATTGGCATTATCACTTAATGTTTCGAGCGGGGATGAACCTGCGGTCGGCAATGATATCTCTTGTCTATCAAAAGGCACTGCGCATGACGCCAAAGGCCCGTCAGATTTCCACCACAGGGGAAATCGTGAATCTGATGCAAATCGACACACAGAAGATCCTCGACAACGCCCAGTTCATTCACATTTTATGGGCTGGAATCGTCCAAATTGGCGGTGCTGTAGGTTTGCTCATTTGGCAGCTTGGTTGGCCCGCGGTCATTGGCGTGTTGATGTTGATGTTTCTGATCCCTGCCAATGCCGTCATCATGTGGCCCTTGACGCTATATCACTGCTGATAGCCGTAGGATGACTCTCTTTGGCGCTCAAAAATCTCTCCTCGTCCTCGTTGATCAGCGAGTCAAACTCATCAACGAGCTCTTTCAGGTCACGGCAACAGTCCAGTCGTTTGACAACTGCAGGCCATACGAGTTGTGAAGATGTACGCGTGGGAACGCTGCTTCATTCGCGAAGTCGAAGGGCTGCGAAACAAAGAAATAACTGTTGTCCTTCGTGCCGCCAAGTGGCGCGCTATCATGTCTGTGCTTCTCTTCGTTTCGTAGGCGCCGTTGCCATCATCTCTAACTTCCAGCCCCATTTTCGTTACTGTTGTTGTGTTTGTTGTGTACGCCGCAGTCTATGGCATGAGCAACGTGTCCTCCATCTTCACGGGCCTCTCCTACCTCCAGATGCTGCGTTTCCCCCTTATGCTCTATCCGATGGTCCTCTCAGGCGTAACACATCCTCCAGCATTTGATGACACATCCTCAGATCTCCGATCTTCGCGTTTCTCTTGAGCGTTTGGAGAGATTCCTTCTATCTGACGACTTAACCCCGCCCCCCCGTCCGGTGGAGCCCTCCCACACTCCCATCGCCCTAGACAAGGCCTCCTTCTCTTGGGCATCCAACTCCGACTTCAAGCTTCAAAATCTGTCCTTTTCCGTCCCACGTGGCTCACTGGTCATGGTCGTTGGGCCTGGTATTTGTTAGTTTCGCCCTGAATTGAATACTCTAGTTGCATCGGGAAAGACATCACTTATTTCTGCCCTCTTGGGTGAGATGAACACGCTGGGGGGCCGCGTTGGTCTTAGCGGCCGGCTGGCCTACGTCAGTCAGCAAGCTTGGGTCATGAACGCGTCACTGCGCTCGAATATCACTTTCGTCAAGCCCTACGACGAGTCTTTGTACAGAAAGGGTACACCTCCTGAAACTGCACCTGACTGCACAGCCGTTGATGTTGCCTGCCTCAGCTCCGATATTGAGGTGCTGCCCGCCGGAGATTTGACCGAGATTGGTAAGATTTGCTCAACACAATTGACCCGCAGGTGAGCGTGGCATCAATCTGAGCGGCGGACAGAAGCAACGTGTCTCGATCGCACGTGCAGTGTATGCAGACGCCGACGTAAGCAACCGTTTGTTGAGCATGACCAACCCCCTCTCTCCTTGTGCAGGTTTACTTGTTCGACGATCCCCTGAGCGCATTGGACGCACACGTTGGCCGGGCTGTGTTTGAGAAATGCATCAACGGGCTCCTCAAAGAGCGCGGAGCGACTCGGCTTCTCGTTACGAATCAACTCCAATTTCTTCCTGCAGCTGATGCCATCGTTGTATTGGATGATGGGGCCATCGTTGAAATGGGCACTTACGATCAACTAATGAAGGACGGCATGGCGTTCTCCGAGCTTATGCGTGCCCATGGCGGCCATGGGCACTCTGACGAGGGACAGCCGCAGGTCAAGGTGGAGGGGGCTGCGGGAAAGAAGAAAGCGGGTGCTGTCGTCGGGGGAGCAGCGGGAGGCGGTGTGGGAGGAATGGGAAAGGGTGCGCTCATGACGACGGAGGAGAGGGAGAGGGGGAGTGTCAAATTGAGCATGTACAAGCGGTACTTCACGTCTGCAAACAGAATGTGGTATCTCGCAGTCATCGTCGCGCTCCTCGTGATGCAGCAACTTTCCTCCACTGCCACGGACCTCTGGTTGTCATTCTGGTCTGCGTCCAGCGGCCGCCCGGATGCGCAGGGGCCGGCTTTTTTCTTTTTGATATACATTGTGAGTGCTTTTTTTTATCGAATTGTATTTTATGGCCCCCCTCAGAGCAATTTTGGTCGATCCTGACGCATCAGCTCTTTGGACTTGTTCTCCTGGTGTTCACATACTTCCGCACGCTCATGTGGTGGTATTTCGCTGTTTACTGCGCGCAGAATCTTTTTATGGCCATGCTCAAGAGCGTCCTCGGCGGGCGAATGTCGTTTTTCGACACGACCCCAGTCGGCCGCATGCTTGCGCGTTTTTCGCGCGATCACGACACGATTGAGACATCTCTGCCTCAGAATACAAACATGTTTCTCGTTCTGACGGTGCGCCGCAGCTTTTCAGCTCTCTGACCCCCTTTCCCGCAGTTCATCTTATTCTCTACCGTCATCGTCATCATGGTCATTTTGCCCGTGAGCCCTTCCTCCGTCTTTGTTTTCTCCGTTTTCATTTGCCTCTGTCCCTTGTTTGACTAATTTTTCAACTCAAAGTGGTTCTGTCTCGTGATTGTCCCTGTTGCCGTTGTCTACGTTGTTGTGCAGCAGTTTTACAAAGCGACCGCCCTTGAGCTGAAGCGCCTCGACTCTGTCACCCGATCCCCACTGTTTGCCCACTTTTCTGAATCCCTGTCCGGGTTGCAAGTCATTCGGTGCGACTCAAGGAGGTTCCCACGCTAACGTAGCAGGGCTTATTCGGTCCAGTCAGCGTTCACGATGACGAACCAAGTCAGCTGCACATGTTTCGTTGACTCACTTTGCAGGAACGGATCGACAACAACGCGCGAGCCTATTGGTCTGGCCGTCTTTGTGAGCGCTGGTTGAACCCTTGTCACGTCCCTCATTTAGCTCTGCAGGCTTGGAACTCGTCTTGAGGTCATCGGCAATATCATCGTCTATGCAGCTGGACTGCTTGGGGTTTTGTCCAAGGGCAGCGGAACATTTTCTGGTTGCCATGAGTTGTATTGTCATGTCTCACCCCTCTTCTCGTGTCCAGGTTATGTTGGTGTGACTCTCACCTACGCCCTGCGTGTGACTGGTCTAATGAATATGTTTGCATGGTTTGAAAGGAGGCGTGACTTCGCAGGGCTGTGCGTGGCGCAACCGACATGGAGACGGCGTTCAATGCCGTTGAGCGAGTGGACCACTACTGCGAAAACGTTCCCCAAGAGACAACCCCTCGCGCAGGCGCACCTCACCCCCAGTGGCCATTCAACGGAGCGATTGAGTTCCAAGCGCTGACAATGCGCTACCGGCCAGATCTGCCCCCTGTGCTGCGCGACGTCTCCGTCAGCATTTCGTAAGACTCCTTTTGTTTCTGCTCGGTTTTCCAATACACTCTATTTTTGGTTCTATTGTTGGATGTCTTACGGGACAGTGGTGGCGAAAAAATTGGGGTTGTTGGTCGCACAGGGAGCGGCAAGTCGTCATTGATGCTTGCGTTATTCCGAATTGTCGAAGCAGAATCAGGCACAGTGCTGATTGATGGAATCGACACTCGCATGGTGACTCTTGAGCGTCTTCGCGAGTCGATGGCCATCATCCCTCAGGTTCGCGAGTTTGACGAAGTATGATGTGCCAGGACCCTACTGTGTTCAGCGGGACCGTTCGATTCAACCTTGACCCCTTCAACACTTACTCCGATGCAGAAATTTGGGCTGCCCTTGAGCAAGTGAGTCAAGGAGAGTGTTACGAGCCCTTATATGTGAGGCAAATCTCAAGCACGATATAATTGCGCTTGATGGCAAATTGAACGCCAAAACCGCGGAATGTCGTCCCCATCGTTGTTCGACTGACGACGTAGACGGAGAAAATTTCAGCGTTGGCCAGAGGCAGCTCATGTGTCTGGCTCGCGCCCTGCTGCGTCGCGCTCGGATCCTTGTGATGGATGAGGCCACATCAAGCGTCGACTTTGGAACAGACCAGTTGATTCAGCGGACTGTGCGGAGACAGTTCAAGCATTGCACGATTCTGTTTGTTTGAAGTGGGTAGTCCTGATCGTGAAGCACGATTGCTCATAGGCTGAACACGATCATGGACTCTAGTAAGATCCTTGTAAGTACCCGTCAAAGCTTGTGACGTCCCCTCAAACTGAAAGCTGCGCCTTACCTCGTAGGTTATGGACCAGGGCGTCCTTGCCGAGTTCGATACTCCTGCTTCCCTCATCGAGAGGGGGGGCATACTTGCCAAACTAGTCGAGCAAACGGGTGCAGCATCAGCAGAGCAACTTCGCAAGGTTGCGCGTGGGGAGGCGACCATTTTCGACGTGGCTGCCGCGCCCGTCCCTGAGCAAATGCTTCAGGTTTGCTGAGCGGGTCGTGCGGCTTAGCCCTGTCTTCTGTGCGAAGTGAATACTTGTAGACCCTCAGCCAATTGCTTGCGACGCTACTCTGCCGTCGAGGTGGTCATATTAATCGTGCCACGAGGGAGTGTGAAAAAGTAGCAGAAGCATCCCACATCCCACATGGCAGCAACACGGCAGCAACACGGCAGCAACACGGCAGCAACACGTGTAATGCTGGATGCAGCTGTGTCGCTTTCTCGGAGTCCTTTCCAAGTTCACGACGCCAATGAGGCGGACCATGACATTGCCTGTGCGAAACTCGATGACGCAAACGCAAGGAGAGAGATGGCCTGCTGCTGGCGGCGCATGACAATCTTAATCTCACAGGAAAAAGCAGACAAAGTTCTTGCTCGTTAGGCCCCCTCATGGAGCCTTCGAAGAGTGGGACAGGCAGCTCTTATCCAGAGTTTCGTCCCCCTAACAACCCAAGCCCCCTCTTGTGGTGCTGCTTGTCATGTGATTGAAAAGTGGTTGGTCGGTTGGGCAGATGGTTGACGTTTCTCCCTTGACCTGATGCTTTGGTTGACAAGGCGGATGACCAGGATTGTTGCGCGGAGCGGCTGCTGGCTGTTAGCTCTGCCATGAAGATGACGTAAGTGGATCAAAGAGCTTGGAAAAACTGAGGAAAGACTTTGGGCTGTTACACAGGTGGACACTGACTTCCTTGTGGACACAAGCAACAAAATTGACGAGACTACAGACGAAGAGTACCAGGATTGGAAGAAACTTGAGTAGTCTCGTGATTGTCGAGATGGAAACGACGGACACGTTGGATGATTCAGAAACCACGTGTTTCAGTTTGGCGGGAACGTGGCGGGAAGGGGCGGGCACAGGTTCTGGTTCGGCTTGAGCTTTTTAAACCAGTTTCAGGGAAGTCCCCCAGCTAGGGGAATGCTTCGGACTTGGTAACAAACAAGCGACATGTTTTCGCTTGTCAGGGCTCAGAAGTTGTGACTCAATGGTCCGGTGCGACGACAGCGGGGTCCTGCACAGCGGCGAACGAGGGCCTCGGTGAGTCGAGATGTGGCAATAGCGTCAGTGAAGAACACGGAGCTAATGATGGCGTTGTCGAGAGGTTCAGCTCACAAGCAGAGGGCACACGCGCACATTTCCTTCTTGGATAGCACCCGCAACCTTCTTTTGCATCGAAGTGCCCCTTTTTCAAATGGATGGCGCTGCCCTTGCGCCTTCTTTCCCCTCTTTCGTGGGCCTCCAACCCTGCTAAGACAGCAGAGCAGCGAAAGAACATGCATATGCATATGCATATGCACAGTACGTTCTGCGCATATGTCGTTCGCATGGATTTGCATACGAAGTGGCTGAGAGAGAGGATGTGGAGAGCAAGCACGACGAAATGCGCGGGGCTGGTGGGGAGGTCGTTGAAGGGGGAGTCTTTCCTTTTGAAAGAAGCCACGCGCTTGAGTCCACCTGCCATATGCAATCACGGTAAACCGTCAGCGTAAAATCCTAGCCACAAGCGGTAAAGCCCAAAGGGTTGCAAAAAACGTGCTATTTATAGAACACCTGGATGTTTCGACAGATACCCACTTCAGCAATGCTTCAGCACGTCACCAATTACCTTCCCCCTTCCGACGCGACAGGATTGGAAAGTCACCCTCCCCCTCTTCCTCCTCGCTCTCGCAACGATGGCAGGGGCGAGAGCTCCGAAAACTCCCCTTCAACCCGGCCTTGTAATGCGCTTTTGTTGCAGCCGCAACACCTCCAGTGCCCACCCATCCTATCTAAGCTGACCCTTCAATAGGTTCAAACGCTATTCTTACCCGCATCGAAGCCAAGGTCGTCGACGCAACCACCAAGGCCACCAAACTTCTAACAAGCAGCCGAAACCGCCCCCCTCCTTCTGAAAACGCAACATCTCCAAAGAGCGGGGTGAAAAACCACCTGCAGCGCCTTGGTGTGCGGCTCAATCAAGTCCTCGCCCCAGTCAAATTTGATAGTGCAGCTAGCGTCTTTTCTCTGCATCGCGTACGGCCGTACGTTCGGCGGTGAGGTTAGCCTTTTCTGCCAACCAACCGAGCGCTCCCTCGGCGCAAAGGCTGTAGCTGTCCTCGCGAAGGCGACTTCGTTGAGGGCGCGCCGTGTCAACGGCGGCCGTTGGCTTCGCGCAATCGAAACAATCGGGCGGCAATGGGAAGACGACGACGACGTTGACGCAGCCTTCGACGCCCTGGATGAGCTTCTTCGCAGCCCCGGAGGGAGGGTTAGGCGTCTAATTGTCGACCTTATGCAGCAGAAGCGCGCTGGTGCAGCTGTTGGCGACGCCGCAGAAGCGCTGCGTGCCCTCGATGATTCACTTGACGAGGCCCTCTCGGAAATTCAAATTGTGCAGACACACAAGGGGTTGGGCCGTGTACACGGTCTTTGCAGCGCCGCGAAGTTGGCGGAGATTGGAATTGGTTTGACTCCCAGTCCTTTCATGATTAAAGTAGACTGTCGAGGGCAGCCACAATCGCGTGCTGCCACTTCGACCACTCCTGTTGCTCCCCAACCGAGAGGCCGACCTGTCACCCCACCCCCCCTTAAGGACTCTGACAGCTGCTCGTTGTCGGCAGAGGCTCTAACCTTGGACTACCCAACCGGTTTCTGCGCGGACTACATCACAACCTCCCTTACTAACGTCGAAATTTCTCCCATCGTCAGCCGGCAGCAGCGCCGAGCGGACGAAGACGTTGCCCTCAATGCAACGCTTCGGCTCACCCGAGTTGGTTCAACGAAGGAAGGAGATTTTTTACTCGCCGCTGAAATGCGCTCGATGTTCATCCGGACGACTGTTCAGGAAGCTGTCAATGCAAATAATTCTGCCCGAATGGAAGACGTTGTATTCTTCCTCCAACGAAGGGATGGCCGCGTGCGGCGGCTGTTTGTCCCTGCGACCGACGACGTTGCGACTGTCAATGCGCGGCGAGATGTCGTGTCGATTTTCAACCACGTCCTCAGGAATATGACCATCTCAACGGCTACAAAGAGGGAAGCTGCTGGTATTGCCGAGATCGAGCTTCGTGCGGGGGCTTCCCCCGATGGCAAGTTTTGGGTCATCTCTAACCCCTCCTTAGGCTGACGGCTCAGGACGTTGAGAGCGTGCGCCGCCGGTGGATGAAGCGGCCTCAAAGCGTCTCTTCAAACACCCCACGCAGTGTCCAGAAAGCGCTGTTCAAAGTCTCCAGACCGAGTTCGCCCTCACTTTGTAGGGTGCAACGGAAAAGGGCGGTGCCACTATTCGCCTCCATCGCTGCCTCGGGTACGTCGAGCGATACGAAGTGAGGGACTCGATTCGACTCGACGATCGTGCAGACGTCAACACGACGGAGCAGCTCCCATCCTGCGCGCGACGAACAAACCCTACCATCGGGGGCACCCTGACAGACGTCACGACGACCACAATATTGGAGCTGAAGGGGCTCTGCAGTGGCCCCGCCAAGGATGAGGTCGTGCCCTCGGACGTTTCCGCTGTTGCCGAGTGGGTTAGCTCGCGCGCTGGTAGGAGATTTGTCTCCAAGACCCTCCAAATTGAGCTTCCTCCGGCCGCACCGTCGCGGGCAGTCCTTCAAACTCCAACCCCTTCGAATGTTACGCTGGCGCCGCTCACTGCAGCAAAGAAGCGGTCGGTTGTAAATCTGCTGGAGAGTGGCGCTGCGACGTTTGAAGAGCCAATCCTGACCGCGCAGGACCTTCTCTGTCTCCAAGACGAAGACTCAGATGACCTGTCTGACGGAGCAATCGCCTCTCTGGGTCGACTTCTTGCCCAAATTCCGCTTGCAGAGGCGCAGGATGGGGCACTGGCGCTCGTTCAAACGCGCGATGTCGACGAGAACGCTCTTGCCGCGCTGGTGGAGGGATTTGCCTCTTCGGGCGCTTTCTATCAGCCGTCGTTTGATCTAGCTATTCAAATAGCAGAGGGGACGGGGTCGGATCAGCTTCGATCCCGTGCGCTGCTGGCGGCATCTGAAATGGCCCATCGCGCCCTGCACGATCGGTGGCATGAGTTGCATGCACGCTGACGCCGCAGAGATCCATCTGTAGCTGACATTGGCCTCGCCGCTGCGCAGCGGGTAAGTAGGGCTTCGGAGGCACTGGGAGAGGCTGGGGACAGGTGTGCGAGATCCTTGCACTGAAGATCTAACCAATCCCGTTCAGAGCTGTCAATGCCATCGCTGCAATTGGAAACCTCGGCCACAGGGCGACCGTCCAACAGCTTCTTCAACTTGTTGGATCGAAAACGACAGGAAAGGTTCGCGCTGCTGCTGTGAGGGGATTAAGATGGTTTTCAATGGAAGAGGGGGTTGTGCACGCGTTAACTGCGTTGGCACTATTGGACGACGATGCCGAGGTGAGGGGCGCCGCCAAGGGTGTGCTTGGGGTGTCCGAGGGAGAGGAGGAGGACGCAGCGGTCGAGGATTTGGATGAGGTATTTTGGTTGTCCGGGAGATAACACATCAGAGCGATGCTCAGTCCAGCAACCAATGGTCTGAGCAGTTCGGGTCGTCCGGCTGCTATTTAACAGCCGCTGCTCAATACAACATGGAAACCACTTGCTCAGGCTTTAGAGCAACCGCTGGTGCGTCGCTCAAGGCATCAGTGTGGGGTTGGAGCCAGGCCCTCGTTGAGCTTAGCGCTGCATCGCAGGCTGATGCTCTGGCCGTCAGCGGGAGCGTCACCGCGCAGGCGAGAGCTTTTGGCTTTTCCATAGTGAGGGACAATTCTGTTCACTCTCCCTTATCAGCCAAAGGCAAGCTTCAGGAGGAGCGTTGGCGCCTCTGCATGCTCATCCCCCTTCACGTATCCCATTTTCTCGCGCTCGAAGACGTTGGGCCCGTATTCCATGACAATCCCAGTCTCCGGCCTCGTAAACCCAAAGTTCACAGCCCTTATCAGCGGTGAAGCGTCATCCACCATGCGCGTTAGCCTGTGCAGCGGCCGCGCAGAGGCCAGGTTGGCGACTGTAAGCGCAGTACTTAAATAGCTAGGGTCGCCAATACTGGCGAGGCGTCGGTCCAGCTCAGCGCGAGCGCAAGCCTTCTTGGACTTGCATCTGCGGGTTCGTCCTCAATTGGCACCAACTCATCTCCCCCCTCCAGGAATTCAGGGCACCTTTAAGATCCTCTCTCTGTCCGCATTGGACCCCGTTGCATCTTTTACCTCTTCTGCTTCTCGGCTGGACTTCGAATACGGCTTTGGGTCCATGGGGGGGTCGATTGATCTCGTGGCTGCGCTTGGGGACGATGAGGCGTCTTGCCCTCTCGTCGATTTGCAGGTGGAAGACTGGCAGAGTGCAGAGCAAGATTTTTCGACCCAACTGTTGGATGAGCTGTTGGAGATGCAGCTTGCGGTGGGGTGGGCGTGTTGCAGACTAACAACAGTAGGAAGAAGATAAGAGCAACGACGTCGTGGTCTCACCGCAAATTCTGACGAAGCAGGATGTCTTGGAGGAAGTTGAGGTGAAGGATGACGCGAGTGACGAGGTCATTGATTGTTTCTCGACCTAATCTACTCAGACGGAGGATGAAGCTGGCGACGAGGGGGTTGAGTGTGTTCCCCTGAAACTGACATCAAACAGTTCTGGAGCAGTCTTTACGACTATGGGGCATCAGCTTGGTCCTCAGTATGAGCTAAATCCACCACCCCTGAAGATAAAATAGGTTACAGGATGCTTTAGCAAGGCGGTTGCCGCAGGTGCAACCTTGATTGCGGGGACAAACAAAGTCAGTTACAACGTCATTGAATGGAACGGCGCATCAATGAGCGACAGCTGGAACGTCCTCCAAAGATCTCTATCATCCTGCAGGAGGGCTCTGGCGGAAATCGATGAGGGAAAGGTGTGAAGCGGCTGTGCAAGTAAACCACATGACATGAAAAGCTCAGAAAAAGAACCTCAATGGCTCAATGCAGGTCAAGCGGAAGAACGAATGCAGGACTGGAAGCGTTTGGGTTGTCATCATTTTGGGAGTTGCGATCTTGGAGCAGTAGCTGTTTGTAAAATTTGCAAAGAAAGTTCCACTGAATTGGGTTTGGCTTTAAGTGAGGGGGATGTTTACTCACATGCCAATGTCTACACGGCGCTCACGTTACAAATTTTTCGAAAAATATTTCCGTCTTCAAAACATTTTCTAAAAATATTTTCACGTGTCAATTCGCTC
>JAIYDP010000385.1 GCA_027487435.1 Verrucomicrobiaceae bacterium
GCCCTTGCTTGAGCCGATGAGCGAGATCGCCGGGCGAATGTCATCCATCGTTGGTTCGTATTATTTAGGCAAACATCGCGGCGGGCGAGGATGTTTGTTAGGCGGTGTGCCAGGTGTCGCACCAGGGCGCGTGGTGGTCTTAGGAGGAGGCACAGCCGGGGTCAATGCCGCGCGTGTGGCTACCGGCATCGGTGCCGACGTGACGATCTTAGAAGTGGACTTTGAGCGGATGAGATTTCTCGACATCACGATGAGTGGCACTAGCACGGTGTATTCGAACGAGGCCAACTTAGCCGAATTGTTGCCGAGGGTCGATTTGGTCATTGGTGCGGTGCTAGTTCCTGGAGCCAAGGCTCCGAAGTTGATCACGCGAGAAATGTTACGCATGATGCCGCAAGGAAGTGTGTTTGTGGACATTGCGGTGGATCAGGGCGGTTGCGCTGTGACCACGCGAGCGACCACCCACGAGAATCCGACATTTGAAGAAGAAGGCGTATTGCATTATTGCGTGGCAAACATGCCGGGTGCCTACTCGAGGACTTCCACGCAAGCCCTCAACAATGTCACGCAATCGTGGACGATGATGATGGCCGAAAAAGGCGTAAAAGGAGCGTGTGCAACGCGCAAGGAACTCATCGGCGGCATCAACGTGAGCGGTGGAAAACTTTGCTGCAAGCCAGTGGCGGAGGCGCATCAAATGCCGTGGACCGACTTCGCGGACATGTGATTCTGTCGCAGGGGATATCCTTCAGACATCACAAAAACATGGAACTTGGTGGCAGAGGGCGGATTTGAACCGCCGACCAAAGGCTTATGAGTCCTCTGCTCTACCCCTGAGCTACTCTGCCAATGTTCCAATGTGCCGCTATGAAGCGGCGGGCGCGAAAGCTGAGGCAGGATGAAGAATTTGTCCACCAAAAAATGATAGCGGGCTTGGTTTTTTTCTCATAGGTCGTGTTGAGGATTGCGGAATGCCTCTTGACCAGGGTGTGACTTAGAATGCATCTTTGCGCGTGATGCCATTTGTTCATGATATCGATCCGGTGATTTTTGACGTGTTTGGCCCCCTCAAATTACGCTGGTATGGGCTATCGTATCTCATGGCGTTTGTGGCGGGATTTTTCTTGCTGCGGCATCTGACGCGACGCGGGCTGTGGTGTGTGGAGGAGGCGAAAATTGGAGATTTTATGGCGATGCTGGCAATCGCGGGGGTGTTTCTTGGTGGGCGCTTGGGGTATGTTTTCTTTTATTTGATCCCTGCGGATGGATGGCAGAGCGTGCTGGCCGATCCGCTAAAGCTCATTCGCGTATGGGACGGAGGCATGGCCAGTCACGGTGGGTTCCTCGGCGTCATGGCGTTTACTTTTTATTATGCGCGAAAGCATAAAGTGGCGTGGACGGCTGTGGGCGATGGGATTTGCGTAGCAGCACCCTTGGGGCTGATGTTTGGCAGGTTGGCCAATTTTATCAATGGTGAGTTGTACGGTCGCGTAGCAAATGGAGTGGCCTGGGCGGTGAAATTTCCTCAATCCATCGATAAGCTGGATGAAAATGCTAGCATCGCCTTAGAGGAGGAGATGTTTCAACGGGCTCCAGAGTATCTGCCATCGCTACGGCATCCAGAGGCATTCGCGGAGGCTGTGCGAGAGTCGGACGTGGTGAAAGAGATTGCAGGCAAGCACCTGGAGGCGCGGCATCCATCGCAACTGTATGAAGCGTTCGGTGAGGGGGCATTTCTGTTTGCGTTGATGGGGTTTCTGCGTCTGCGCTTTCCCAAGGCTCCGCATGGCATGCTCACGGGGGTGTTTTTCATTCTTTATGCCATTGCTCGCGTGGTGGTAGAGCAGTTTCGTGAACCGGATGCGGATCTGATCGCGGCGATGACGAAGGGGCAGTTTTATTCCCTCTTTATGATCGTCATCGGGGCGGGGTTTTTGTGCCATGCTGCTCGTGCAAAGCCATCGGCAGGATCTTGACCACCGTGAGATGGGAGGAAAAAATACCGCATACCCTATGGGGAATGCGGTATTTTTGTCGTGCAAGGATGTCGATTAGACGAACGTCTCTTTTTTGGCTTCCTCGCTGGAGAAGTTGTGAATCTCTTCTACGGGTTCTGATTCGGCGACGGGAGTTGTCTCTGGAGCAGCTTCGGTCATCGTTTCAGCAGCGGCTTCGCTAGTGACGGGAGCATCTGCCTGCGGTTGATCCTCGCGCGAGTTTTCGCGTGGCATGTCTTCTTTGGTTTTGGCACCAGAAACCACCAAGTTTCGTCCCATGAATGGTTGGTCATGGAGGACTTCGACGGCGCGCTTAGCTTCATCGATGCGGAGCATTTCGACGAATCCATAGCCTTTAGATCTGTGGGTGTGTTTGTTGTAAACCACTTCTACGGAGCGCACAGGGCCGACACCTTTGAAGAGTTCTTCGAGGTCGGATTCGGTGGTCTCGTAGGACAAATTGCCGAGGTAAAGCCGAGTGGACTCGACATCGCCAACGGGAGCGGGCTTGCGCTCGCGAGGTGGACGCGGCTCACGTGGTTCACGGGGTGTTTCTTTGCGAACATCGCGCGTATTACTGCGAGGCTCTCTTTGTGGTGGGGTGTTGGTTTTGTAGGGTGTGGGGCTGGGCTTGGGACCGGATTTCTGTGTCTGGGGTCTGGTTGATTCAGGCTCTTTGTAAAGGCCGAACATTTTTTTCAGTTTTTGCCACAATGTAAGTTTCACCGGCGTGCGGGAAACGAACTTCTCGTGTTGCGACTGAGGCTTTTGGTTAGGGTTATGGCTGCGTTGTGGACCGCCTTGGGGGCCGCGACTCCGATTGCGATTGCGGTTCGGGTTGTTGTTGCGGTTGCGGTTTCTATTTTGTTCCTGTGTTCCGTTATTGGACATGTTGTGTTGTTGTGGTGGTGCGTGGCAGGCTTGCTAGCTACAAAACCCCAAGGGGGTGATTCTTGTTGCATCTGTGGTGGGCCGTCTTGATGAAGCGACGTGCACAATTCTCCAAAATCCTCCGCAGTAAGACTGGGGGAGAGGGTCGGAGCTGAAGATGAGCCAAGCAGGTGCCATGCAGGTTGTTTGATCAGGCATGAATCGATACGTTATTGCCTGAGGCTGTCATCGTAGCGGCTCGATCTTGAAAAATCAAGCGCAAAGAAATTCATTTCCGCCTGTCTTCTTGCCATGTGGCTGGTTTTCTCTATGCTGCTTTGCGAAACCATGAGTTCTACCACCAACAATATTGCACTATTGATCGATGCAGATAACGCACCTTCGGCAAAAATCGAGTTTATTCTATCGGAACTTGCCGCTCATGGCATGGTCAATATCCGCCGCGCTTACGGCAATTGGACAAAGTCCGATCTGAAGAGCTGGATCAATGTTTTGCACGAAAATTCCATCCAGCCGATGCAATCCTTCGATCTGATCAAAGGAAAAAACGCAACCGACATGGCATTGGTCATCGACGCGATGGATCTTCTTTATACGAAAAATGTCGCTACCTTTTGTCTCGTTTCGTCAGATAGCGATTTTACGCCCTTGATTCAGCGGTTGCGCGCCGATGGCAAAGAGGTTTTTGGTTTCGGACAGAAGAAGACACCGGCACCGTTCATCGCGGCTTGCACTCGGTTCATCTATCTTGAAGAGTCCTTCCCAGCCACCAGTTCGACAAAAAAAGCCAGCCGAAGCCCGGTGGAAAAGGCCGCGGGTCGTGGGCACGATCTCAAGAGTAATACCAAGCTCATCAAGACCTTGCGCTCGGCCATGGACGCCTCTGCGGATGACGAGGGCTGGTCAAATCTATCCAGCATTGCCAACCGCATGAACAACGAAGGCCCATTCGACCACCGCACGTATGGATTCAAAAAGCTGGTGGATCTTTTTTTGGCGGTAGATCTCTTTGAGGTGAAACGGGAAAAAACGGCAACACACACCAACATATACGTTAGGTTCTTGAACCCATCCGGAAAAAAACGTGGCGCAAGTTCGCAAAAACGTGCGTCATCTCACTTCGATGATGATTTCAGCGATGATGATATTCCGTTTTGATTTCCGTTAGGGATTCCGCATCCTCCATGGACAAGCTGAAATTGCATGATAGGCTCTACGGCATGGACTTATCTGACTTTCGCAAAGAATACACCTCCCACGGCCTTCATCGCAAGGACCTCCATGCCGAGCCGATGCAGCAGTTCGACCAATGGTTTCTCCAAGCGATAAAAGCAGGCATTCACGAGCCCAATGCCATGTCCTTGGCGACCATCGATGAGCAAAATCGCCCACTATTGCGCACGGTGTTGCTCAAATACTATGACCAACTGGGCTTCGTGTTTTTCACCAATTACGAAAGTCGCAAAGCGCAACATATTGCCCGTAATCCCGCAGTATCGCTACTGTTTCCTTGGGTTTCGTTGGAACGGCAAGTCATCGTGCAAGGCCGTGCCGAAAAAATCAGCGTGGCGGAGTCGTTGAAATATTTCATCTCACGCCCTCACGATTCACAACTCGGAGCTTGGGTGTCTGAGCAAAGCTCTGTCATTTCCTCGCGCAAGGTGCTGATGGAGAAACTTCACGAACTGAAGGGGAAATTCCAAGCGGGCAAGGTGCCGCTGCCCTCCTTTTGGGGCGGATATCGCGTGGTTCCTCAGACCATTGAGTTTTGGCAAGGGGGGGCAGCTCGCTTGCATGATCGTTTTCTGTATGCTGCGGACGAAGAATTTGCTTGGAAGATCGACCGCTTGAGTCCGTAGTTAAGCGCGTGAAACCCACGTTCCTTTCTTTACTTCTGAGCGCGCTTTGCCTTCAGGCGGCAGATCGCAAGCCAAATATCATCGTCATTATTGGCGATGATGTGGGCTATGGCGATTTCTCTGCGAATGGCTCATCCGCAGTTGCTACTCCTAATATGGATCGCATGGCGGCGGAAGGAATTCGTTTTACGAGTGGATATTGTACTGCATCGACTTGCACGCCTACACGTTATTCGCTGCTCACTGGGGTACATGCCTTTCGCGAGAAAAATACTGGCATCGCTCCGCCAAACGGCCCTGCCATCATTGCTGCTGGCACAGAAACCATCGCCTCGATTTTGCAGAAGTCAGGTTATCGCACCGCAGCCATCGGCAAATGGCATCTTGGCCTTGGCGAAGGAAAGCCGAATTGGAATGGCGAGCTGAAACCTGGCCCCATGGAAATTGGCTTCGATCAGTGCTTATTGCTGCCGACGACGAATGACCGGGTGCCGCAGGTCTATGTGGAAAATCACCGCGTTCGCGGGTTGAATGCCCAAGACCCTCTCTGGGTCGGTGAGGAAAAGCCTTCGCCCGATCACCCAACGGGTATCAGCCATCGCGATACCTTATCTATGGACTGGAGCCATGACCACAATCACAGCATTCACAATGGCGTAAGTCGCATCGGCTTCTACACTGGAGGCAAGAGTGCTCGTTTCCGTGATCAAGACCTCAGTGACGAATGGGTGCGCAGTGCTCGACAATTCATCGGCGAGAACAAAGATCGGCCATTTTTTCTCTATTTTGCTTCACACTCCATTCACGTCCCTCGTCTGCCGCATGAAAGATTTCTCGGCAAAAGTGGACTCGGCCCGCGTGGCGACTCGCTTTTGGAGTTCGATTGGTCAATCGGCGAGCTGATGAATGCGATAGAAGAACAAAAACTCAGCAACGATACGCTTTTTGTCATATGCTCCGATAATGGCCCGGTCTTGGATGATGGTTACAAGGACGATGCGGTATCCAAGCTCGGCACGCATAAGCCCTCGGGACCATTTCGCGGAGGAAAATATAGCGTCCTCGAAGGCGGCACACGCACCCCATTTGTCACTCGCTGGAAGGGTCGCATCAAGCCGGCTGTTTCTGACGCCCCGGTCTCGACCATCGACTTCGCAGCATCGTTCGCATCTCTTGCCAAGACCACCGCAGCTAAAGGCTCCTGTCGAGACAGTGTCAACGTCTTGCCCAACTTGCTTGGCGACGTCACCACGCCCATCCGCGACCACATCCTGCAACAAGACAACCGCGGAACTGGTTTCGGCCTACGAGTCGGCCCGTGGAAGCTCGTGCTTGCCAAAAAAGGCGGTGCGGGGCAACTCTACAACCTCGATCAAGATCCTGGCGAAGCGAAAGACCTTTCAAAGAGCCACCCCGAAGAGCTCAAACGTCTCAAAGATCGGCTGAAAGCAATCGTCGGCGTTTTGCCGTGAAGTTGAATTTTTTTGCCAAAAACCTCCAAGAAAATCCGCTTGCCAGTCGTTACTCACATGTCGATCGCTCATCAAAGCGCACCACCTGACATGATCCAGACGCAAGAACAATTCATCACATGGGCACTCAAGGAATATGAGCGCCCCTTGATTGGTTATGCGCAAGGCTTCGTCCACGACCACGAACGCGCTCGCGATGTGGTGCAAGACACCTTCATTCGTCTCTGCCAGCAAGACATCGCCAAGGTGCGCGATGGAGTGAAAACATGGCTTTTCACCGTCTGCCGCAACCGCGCTTTAGATATCCTACGAAAAGATTCACGCTTGGTGGAAATGGATGAAAATAAGGTCAATCAGATCGCCGCTTCCGATCCATCGCCAGAAGAGTCGCTCGACCATGAAGAGTCCATGGAGCAGCTGAACCAAGTGATGAAAAAGCTCACCCCGAATCAGCGCGAGGTCATCACCTTGAAATTCCAGCAAGGCCTCAGTTATGAGGAAATCAGCCGCATCACCGGACTCACCTCGGGCAACGTCGGTTTCCTCATGCACCATGGCCTCAAGCGTCTCCGCGAATTGATGCCCAATCCCTTTCTCTCTCCTTCTCCCACCACCACTACTCCCCATAATCCCTCCCCAAGAAAACGATGAAACTTCACTCTGATGATCCCCGCTTCACTGCATGGCTCCTAGGCGAGCTTCCTCCTGCCGAGGCAGAAGAAATGTCGCGCCTCGTCGCTGGCGATCCCGCTAGCCAAGTCGCTGCGCGCCAAGCACAAGAATTCCACGAACAACTGTCCGAGCGATTCGGCAGCAGCGCCGAACAACTCCATCCCCTTCAACGCGAAAAAATCCTCCGCGCTGCTCGCCAATCCGAGCCAGCAAATGTCGTTGCTCTCCCGCAGTCATCCTCTCGCTCTTCTGCTGGATGGTGGATCGCTGCCGCCGCCGCCGCTGCTGTCGTTATCGGCATTTGGTTTCAAGATCGTTCTGCCGGATCTGGCGGATCATCCATCGCCAACATCGCTCGCGAAATTTCCCTGCTTCCCGTCGATGCAGGCTCCATCCCTCGCAGCGATGACCCATCCGCTGGTGTTTCCCAGCCTGGAGGCGGAAACCAAGCCGCAAATACTGTCATCAGCGTCCCAGCAAACGGCGATTCACCTGACACGTATCTGCAAAATATCGCCCGCGATCTTTCCGCAGCCCCTCTGCCCCGTGCCGCCGAATTGCCAGAAATCGCTCCACGCGGATTTTTGCAAGCCACCATCCATCCGCAAGTCCCCTTGCCACTGCTCGCAGGATCCTCAGCATGGAAATGGATCACCCAAAGCATCATCGAGGAAAAATCTCTGCCATCCCCGCGCATGATTCGCATCGAGGAAATGGTCAACGCCTTTCCTTCCTCCGAACTCCCACGCCTTCGAGCATCTGCCGCACCATCGCCGACTCACCCCGGTCGCCAATGGATCTTCGTCACCATCCACAATCCTCTACCAACTGCCAAAACCGCGAGCCT
The DNA here is from genome assembly GCA_027487435.1 of Verrucomicrobiaceae bacterium. GTDB lineage: Bacteria > Verrucomicrobiota > Verrucomicrobiia > Verrucomicrobiales > Akkermansiaceae > UBA956. Next base: position 7,739 of record JAIYDP010000385.1, read on the forward strand.
CATCTATCGCCCCGCCGCCGCGAGCCGCTATCGGCTCATTGGCTTTGGCTCCC
>JAIYDP010000361.1 GCA_027487435.1 Verrucomicrobiaceae bacterium
CCAAAGCGGGCGCGACGTGGGGGGGGAGGGGTTTTGGGGGGTTGTTTTGAAGGAGGACGTTGTCCTGCCGCTGTTTGCCATCTTGACCACGCCCTTGACCATGACTTGACTTTGACCATGAAGTAAACAGCCAGAGCGCCAATCCCCCAGACATGGCGCCCTGACGCAGTATGCGCGAACGGCTTGACGCATGCGCATGCGATCCAAAAAAGGCGGCAATTGAAATTCGAATTTCTGTGGCGGCCGGCACCCCCGACAACTTTGGGGGCGAGAGGGTCGCCAAGCGCCAACGGCTCTGCGCCGGCGCTTTTGATCGGCGCAACCGTCTTTACCGTCGATGCCGCTATCCCTCCCCCAAAGGGGCCGTCCCGGATCGTGCAGGCTCCGTCCCTTATGGGTGCGTGAGTCACGATTCTTTAATTTTACGTTTAACTATGTAATGCAGCGCCGAAGCGCACATGCATCCACACCAAATCCAGTGGAACATCATAGGCGAAATCTACAAACGGCGACGGCTCCAACAGCACAACGCCCACGACGACGACGACGCGACTCCGCATGAAGCGCCCCCCGTCCCGCCTCCACCCGTCCCGCCTGACCCGCATTGAGTCCCTTGAGCGAAATGACACGTGAAAATAAAAAATTTGTAACGTGAGCGCCGTGTAGACATTGGCATGTGAGTAAACACCCCCCTCACCTAAACTAAACTTAGAAACACATGCCTATTCACGTCGAGCTCCTTCAACGGCAGCAATGTGTAGATTTTTTTTTTCCATGACATGTTTCTCCCCTGACTTTGTTGCTTGTGCCCCATGAGAAACTTATCAACGAAGAATACCAGTGATTTGGTCCCCACTTACGCTTTTTTCTCATGGATTCATGCGAGTGGAAAGAAGAAGCTAAAATAATGTACGAGAAGAAATCTACTGTACGAGAAGAAATCTACACGCTGTCCTCAAATCAAACAGCCACATAGTTGCGATCCATCGAAAGGGTTTCGCGAATGTGCTCTTGACGGCGGCGGCTTCTCTGAGTTTTCACAACAACAGCGACAATGACAATGATCAAAAAGCTACAAACACCAACAACAGCGCCAATCACAGGACCATTATCCGATGAAATTGGAGGAATCGGTAGAGGACCTTGGGTGGCCCCAACAGAGTTTGAAGGCACTGCAAATGATGTGTAAGCAGAGAAATGTGTGATGCTTGTCTCCACTTCTCCTGAGGCGGCGTTGTACACTCCGCCAACCTCTTCCCACGCATTCGTGACGAGATTCATGTAAAATACAGAAACGCGAGAGGAGGCTGCCACAGTGCCAGTAATCTTGAATTTCAACAACACTGGGATGAGAAAAGTGAGGCCATCTGGTTTGAAATCAAACATGGCAGATACGACACTTGAAGTTGCAGGAACAGCAATTGGCGCAGAGGCAGGATCAAAGCGAGTAAGTGTGATGACTGTGTCAGCCGACAGAGCTCCACCAGGAATCGAAAGTGAGTCACCAGAGGATACACTGACAACGCCTCCACTCAAGGCAGATGCGGTTGTCGTATTCACTGCAAGAGCAACGACGGCTGAACTGTCAGTAAAACCTACAGCACAACAAACCATTCTGGCATGCAGAGCCCACAAATCCAACGTTGCACTCACAGGTACCACTTCGAGAGCAGTTTCCTCGTCCAGAGCAGTTTGACGAAGGTTCGCAGACTTCACGTCAAAAAAAGAACACTTGACAACCTCACATTTAGAGCAGGTCGAAGTGTAGTAATTCGTGTTGCAGGAACATACACCTTGACTTGTGCAAACACCTTTCGAAGAGCAATTTGAAGCAGGCTCACATCGAATGTCACATTTGGACCCAAAGTACCCGTCTTTGCAAGAGCAAATACCTTGAGTGGTACATGCGCCATTTCCAGAGCAATTTGTCGAAGGATCACATCCTGTACATGTGAGCACTTGCAAAACATTCCAAACTGTGTTGACAGCGCTCGCCAACAAAGCCAGCATTACAAGAGCACAACCCAGAAGAATTGCAGGATCCACGAGAAGAACAATTCGTTGCAGATGAGCAAACTGAGGTCTCAGAGTTACTTTGCGAGAATCTACAAATTCCACACGAGGGTGTGAAGCGATTTTCATCGCACACGCAAAAACCACTAGAATTACACCTTCCTGCACCGGAGCAAGTCGAAGCATCTCCGCAACCTTGGAAATAAGTAAGATCGTTTGATACAACACAACTCTTGGAACACATTGATCCGAACCAGCCGCCATCGCAAACGCATTGTCCATCAGGCCCACAAGTTCCGTGGCTTGAGCAATTCAACGAAGGCACACACTCTATATGCAGTTAGTTGCGACATGCACAAGAACTGCATAAAATCTCACTTTGGGCACAAGAATGGGAAGGATAGAAATCGGCAATGCAACTGCAAGCTCCAGTTGAAGTGCAAGCTCCATTTCCTGAACAATTTGATGCCGAACTACAAACTGTAACGTCAGCACACATACACAGTCATAAACATATCCCACAGTTCGAACCATACCATCCCTGCTCGCAAATGCAGGCACCAGTTGTCCCATTGCAGACGCCATGTCCATTACAAACAGAAGCGTTGCAAGCAACATTGCAAACATGCCCATAGAAACCCGAAGAACAATTACAGCTGCCCTGTTGGGTGCAAGAACCACCATTCTGACAAGTCGTAGCAGAACAAACTGCACCTGTTAATGCAAACAACAAGGGCGACAAACATTGACTGCAACTGGCGCCAAATCGATTTGAATCACAAGAACATGATCCGTCTGAGTTGCAAATGCCGCTGCTGCTGCAATTAACAGTCGGATCACACCCTGTCCCATTATCGTGTACAACAAGAGCAAACGGATGGAACAGGTTGGACCAAAGAAACCGGGATTGCAAACACATTGACCACTGGCACCACAAATTCCATTGCCGCTGCAGTTGAATGCTGCAACGCAAGCTGCCTTGTGAGAAACATTAACAATGCTGGACAAATGTTGCAGGAGGGGCCGAAAAAATTGTTATCACACAAGCAACGACCCGGCTCCACACAGGAACCATGCGATGAGCATGAAAGCACTCTATCACATTCTGCTCAATTTAGCAAAAAATTGCTGTCGGGAAAACTTAAAGAGCACGATGGGCCAAAAAATGTAGAATTGCACAAACAATGCCCTGTGGCGTTGCAAACTCCACTACCACTGCAAGTTTCTGATGACGTACAAACTGAGACGTAAGGATATTCATGCAGAAATTACATTTGGAACAGTCAGACCTGTGCCAACCAGACTGGCAAGTGCACGATCCGTCAGGAGAACACGCGCCATTTGAAGAGCAATTTGAAGAAGTTTCGCAGTCTGATTCATAAGATGGGGTGGACAAACTTGGAACATGTTGAGCAAATCGACCCGAATCGATTTGAATCACACACACAATTCCCATTCAGGTCACACGACCCAGACGAGGAGCAGTTCAGATTTCGATCACACTCTACACAAACTCAGCAAAAACACCGAAACAGCACTCTTGGAACAAGATGGCCCATAATAGGTTGCATTGCAAACGCACAGGCCATTTGTATTGCATGCACCCAAACCGGAACAGTTAGCCTGGGAAGAACAAACTACGAATGTCAAGAGTGCAAACACAGCGACTCACAGATACGACAAGAGGAACCAAAGAAATTCATTGCACACACACACACGCTCGTTCCACTGCTATTCGTGGAGCATTCGAAATTCGGCTTTCGAAGGTTAGAGATAAACAGACGATTGGATACCTCAACAGAACATGAAGAGGAGCAGCCGTCGCCAGATTGAGAATTTCCATCGTCGCAAGCCTCGCCAGGCTCCTTTACGCCATTACCGCAAACAGAGACAGAAGAGTTCGCTGCGACAGCAAACGTAGTGAAATGATTACATGCACAAGTTGCCCTTGACGAATTGTAAGCTAGAAGCACACAGCCGGATGGGCTCCAAGACGACGTCAGAACATCAAAATGTAAACAAAAAATGCGCCCAAGGTGCAATCTAGTCGGTGGGACCACGAAAGGAATTGAAACATTGGCAGGCTCCGTCAACCCTGACACATTCAAGACAACCTCATTAACAGAAGCCAATGTAACGTCGTGAGACCCTGATAAGAAAGAGAGCTCTGACTGTGAAGAGAAAGGGACTTCGCGACGAGAAGATATGACAGCAGACACTGTTGCTCCTGATGTATATGATGAGAGCAGTTCACCGTTGAATGCGTTGAAGGATGGGAAGGAGACAAGAACGCCATCTGGCGAAGACGAAAGTTGCGCTCTGGACAAGCCATTTGCTCCGTTAAGCTTGCGAACCACATGCACAGCTCCAACAAGACCGAATGAAATGCTCTCGCCGACAGAGCTCTGACGGACTGATCCGAGAGTTGCCAACAGCTCAATTGCTGCAACTCGAGGAAACAATCGCAATCGAGTGGAATTGACGAGTTTGTCCGCATTACGTAACAGCGCCGTAGAAATATTGAGAAGCTGAAGTGAAGTAGACTGCACCATCAAATTGACCGGAGCCACGATGACACCTCTAACTGCTTCCAGAATACTTAAACAATTCTGCACTGTGCCGTTTGAAACCGCTACTTGAGATGCAACAGCACCAAACAGAGACTGCACTGCAGCAATTGAGTTGCCAGAGGTCAGACTGGCACCTGCATTCTGAATCGAAGCCAGAATAGTCGAAACCAAATTATCTGTTGTTGACGAAGCCTGTAGAAGCCGTCGTACACCGCCAACGCTGGGAGAATATGCAACAGCAGAAGCAGAATTAAGAAGATCTCCAACGTTTCCTAACAAAAGAGATGATCGCATTGAGCCCGAAATCACAGAATCTGCAGAAACAGAGGAAGCAGCGACAATCAAATTATTGGTAATCAAAATCTGAGGTGTATTGCTGCCGAGACTGTCGCGCACAGAGACGTAGACAGAAAACACACCAGCGGGTAGCGTAACCGAGGACGAAGAGACCGTTGACCAATCCAAAATGGTCGAAGACGAGGATCCTACAAAAGCAAATTGATACTGCAAAGGCAGCTCGGTGTCAGACCATAACGAGCATGTCAGAGCAAATACAGTAGACAAAGCAGAGCCATTCCTCGGAAGCACATCACAATGCCCACCAGAAGGAGGACTGTTGACAGAGACTACAAACGCTGCCGAACCGAGGAGGTTTGTTGTCACAGAGACAGAGATGAGAGAGTCTGCTGGTAGAACACCTCCGGCAATCTTCAAAATCTGGGGATTTTGTGGATCTATGAAGGCAACAGACGGGTTGCTCAAATTGACTTGCAGAGAGGACCACATAAACTGAACATTCTGAACACTCGACAATGCTTGCAGAAATATCGGGTCATACAAGTTCACTTTAAAGACTCCGGCGGAATCAACAATTCCCGATGAAAGAGCAAATATCCTCAAACTTGGGGCAGTTGCACTTGTGGTCAGCAAAACAGATGCTTGGGACAATCGACCAGACTTACGAACTCGAAGAGTGACGGTGACACTCTGCCCAGGCTGGAGACTCCCAGCAGGAAAGGACACGATACCAGAATCAGGAAAGGAGATCAACGTATTATTCGGGAATCGACAGGGACGGTTTGCTATCCTGCAAAACCAAGTGTATGAGAGACCCTGCGTCGCTAATGGTGCTATGTCCTCATCGTAAGAGGACGAACCGTCAAGCTCAACAACTTCATTGATGTTCACAGTTCGGTCGCCACCGGAGACGATGGACTGCAACGCCCCTGTCCTCGTCGAAAAGCTAAACCGTGCAGTTGCAGTTCTACTCGCCAAGCCCCCAACAGCGCCAGACAATTCTAGGTCAAAGGATTTACCTGCAGGTAGAACGTACGCAGGGATATTCAGAACGGGACCGGAAACATTCGCAAAGACATTGGCAGGTATCAACTTAGGAGACGAGATCTCGGCCCAAGCATAGACAATCTGAAGCTGGTCGGCACGACAGTTACCAAAATCAGCAACAGCTTTCAATGAAATCGATTCGCCGACAGCGTAATCATCGCGGCCGATCACGTTTAGGCGAGGAATGGGCAAAGGAACACGGACTACCCGGAAATTTTGCACAGTGGAGCCTCCAAGAAAGTCAAGAGCAGTGACCCTGAACTGCACCTCACCAGAAGCCAGGGAGAAGTCAGAAGGCAATAGATCAAACATGGACTCCGAAATCGAAGACAGTAAAGCAGACACGGAAGGGTCATTGAGACATTCCCATGTGTATGTCAATGGGCGAGTAGAAAAAGCATCTACACGAACAGAAAGTGAATCACAAGAACTAATTCTTGCGGGGAACACAACAATTGCAGAAGGACGACGAGGCACAGCAGGTGGCAGGGCCAACGTCGAAGATGCAGGAGCAAATGAAGAGAGGCCATTCGCAGATCGAAGAACATCAGGGAGAATGGTGACCACTTCTCTCACCCCAAGTGTCGCAGCGGATCCGAAAGTCACAACTAGTGACCTGCGCCGCCGAAAGATGCAATTTGCACTACCAGCGGAACCAAAACGCAACACCGACGATGAAGAAAACACAGAGGAACAATTGAACGCAGCTCCAACTCCAATTCCCCCAGTATCAGTTGGAGAATCCCAGTCCACAATGAGTTGGCGGCCGCTTCGGTCAAATTGAGCTGACGACAACTGAGGTTCTCGTTGAACGACAACAGACGTTGTGGCTGACTTTGAAGAATCAGAGGCAAAAACAATTCGGATGCTTGAAGTGGCTTGACCTTCAGAAAACTGCAATGATCTTAATGAAGGAGACAATACCCGAACAATCGTCGTAGCCGAGTCAGAGGAAATAATCTCTGTAATTGACGCAGAAATATCGGAAAATGCGCAAGATAATTGAGAGATTGACGAAACTACTGGAAAGCCCTTCAAAGAAAGCGCGACAATCGTATTTCCATCTGCATTCAAGATGCAATTGGACGTACAATCTAAAGATAGAACATCATTGTAGGCCTCTACGAAAACCCTCAAGCGAGAAGCCCCACTTCGAATCTCCAGCTGCCCTCGACCTTCAGTCAGCCTTGGTGGCGTTCTAAATGTAAAAGACGTTGACGACG
>JAIYDP010000106.1 GCA_027487435.1 Verrucomicrobiaceae bacterium
GTTCCAACCCCCCCCCTCCCTCAGATCTTCGCAAGCAACGTCCTCTCAGGCGTCGACCTCTCCGGCGCCGCTCTCTACGTCGAGGGAGGCGCCTCAAATTTCCGCCGCTGCACATTTTTTAAAAATGCGGGCACGGCCAATGGCGCGGCCGTGCTCATCCTGTCGGGGCGGCACAACTTCACGTCGTGTCTGTTCCAGGCGAATCAGCTCCCACTGAACGGCTTTTTCGGCGCGGCGTTGGGGACGAATGGGGGGACGGTGCTTTTGGACGGGTGCCGCTTCGAAGAAAATATTTGTCAGGGGGGGGGGTCGGCGCTGCGGAACAACGGCGCGATTCTGACGATAAAGAACAACACCTTCTTGGAGAACTTTGCGCTTTCAAACAGCTACGGGGGGGGTGCTTTGCTGACCAGCGCGGGGCTGACGTCGATTCAAGAGTGCACGTTTAAAAAGAACTTCGCGCTTTTAAGCGGCGCAGCCATCACAATCTCAGGCGGCGAGGCAAGCAACCCCCCCCTCCCACCCCATCCCCCTCCTCCTCTAACCCCCCCCCCCAGGTCGACGTCGTCTCCTCCTCCTTCGCCTCCAACCTCATCGAGCAGCCCGCGTATGGCGGCGGCGCCATCTACGTCTCCGGCACCTCCTCCCACCGCGTCCGCTTCTTCAAATGCGTATTTTCGGATAATACAGCCAAGACAGCTGGGGGCGCCGTCGCCGTCATCGCGGGGCAGGTTGAGTTTGACACTTGCACTTTTGAGCGCAACGCCGCAACAGCGCCGCTGATCTCCTCCGGCGGCGCGATTTCCGTAACAGGTTCGACGCCGTCTGTTAGAATCCTCAACTGCAACTTCGAGCGCAACGTCGCGGGCACCGCCGCGGGAGCGATCGACTTTGCGGTTGGGTCCGGTTTGGTTGAAAACTCTATTTTTAGCCTCAACGCCGTTTTGGACGTCGTCGGTGGCGGCGGCGGCGCCATCTCCCTCCTCACTGCCGACGTGACCATAACAGACTCAAAGTTCTTTGAGAACACGTCCCCCCCCGGCGGCGGGGCGGTGGTCATGTACGGCGGCAACCTCACCGTCGCAACGTCCCAATTCGTCGGAAATTCCGCCGCCGCAAACGTTGGTGGCGCGGTGGGGTTCCAAACGTCGCGCGGCAAGCTTCGCTTCGCAAATTGTCTCTTCGCGCACAACTCCGCCATCACCGGCGGCGCCATCGCCAGCCTCTCCGCGTCGCTGTATTCGGTCAACGCGCTTGACCTGCGCGGCTGTCTGTTTGTTAACAATTCCGCCGCCTCAGGCCTCGACATCTCCCTCAGGTCCACTTCTATTTTCGTCGCGGCAACGGCGTTCTGCTCCGACGGCGTGCGGCTGAGCTGCGACGCGGCGTCGGTTGTAGAGCTGACCCAGGTCATCACCCCCCCCTCTGCTTTTTCAAATTGCTCCATCAACATCCACCCCACGTACCGCGTTGACGCGCGCGCAACGTCATTCGGCTGCGTCTGCGCGGGGGGTGAGGCGCTTTCGTTTGAGACCCTCCCCATCGGAAACGGCACCTACTCAATCGTCTTCGCCCTCGCCCGCACGTTCGGCGACGGCAGCGCCGCGTCGCACGTGAGCGTCCTCGGCGACATCCCCGCGGACTTTGAAATTTCGACCGACAGCGACGCGTTCAAATTTGTCTCCCCCCTCCCCTCCCTCCTCCCCGCTGACACGACATTTAACGTCTCCACGCGCGCAAACGGCGGCCCGCTCTGCTTTGCCCTTAGCGCGCAGCTGCGCCCCCCCCTCCCCTGCCCCATCCAGTCAAAAGTCATCCTCGTCGGCACGCCCTTCTGCTGGACCTCCCAGCACGCCCTTGCCCTCCTCATCCTCCGCACAAACATCGGCAACCCCGTCGCGGCGTACCCGCAGAACGTCTCCCTCACCCCCCTCCCCACCTCCGCAGCAGAGCTGTCCTGCAACCTCGCCTCAACCGACCTCTCCGAGCAGTTCTCCTGCCTCTTCGCCTCCAACACCGCCGGCGTCGTGCATTTCAACCTCTCCGTCCTCACCCCCTTCGGCGCAGCCGGCGGCGTCATGGCCTCAACCGTCGACGTCGTGTGGCTCGGCTGGCCCATCCTCGCCGGCAGCTTCTTCATTTTCCTCATCACCGTCCTCATCATTTTCAAAACGAAGCAGTACATCGCCAAGCGCAAGTCCCGCTTCGTCTCCTCCATCCTCAAGAACTACGTCGGCCTCCTGCAAAGCCCCGAGGACGCCGCCCAGTCCTCCCGCCTCATCCACGAGTCCGCCCTCGTCCCCATCTCCGAAATCGACATCCTGCGCGAGATCGCGGCCGGTGCGACGGGTCGGGTGTACCTTGGCATGTGGCGCGGCGCACCCGTCGCGGTGAAGAAGTACTACGTCGACGCGTTCTACGGCGACTCGGCGGACTTTGAAAACGAGGCGCTGACCCACTACCGCCTGCGCCACCCCAACGTCGTGCAGCTGCTGGGGGTGTGCCTCTCGCCGCTTGCGACGGTGATGGAGTTCATGTCGCGCGGGACGCTGCATGCGCTCCTGCAGGACTCTGCGGTAGCGCTAACAGACACGCAAAAGACGCAGTTTGCGCTTGACGTCGCGCACGGCATGGCGCACCTTCACAGCCTCGACATCCTCCATCGCGACTTGAAGTCCCTCAACGTCCTCGTCGACGACGGCTGGAACGCCAAAGTCGCTGACTTTGGCGTCGCCCGCGCACAAGCAGTAAGAGGGGGGGGGTAGGGTGTGGCCGATGATGATTCTTTTATTCTGTTTGATGGCGCATTGGCTCTAACCCCCTAGTCGACTCTCACTGCGGGCGTCGGGACGGTCCTTTGGATGGCGCCGGAGGTGTTTGACCAGTCCGGCCATTACGACAAGGCCGCTGACGTCTATTCCTTCGGCATCATCCTCTGGGAGATCGCAACTCGCGAAAAGCCATTCAGCGACGCACCCCCCGACGTCAAAGGCTCCCTCCGCATGATCGAGTTTATCCGCAGGGGTGGCAGGTCAGCCCTGCCCGACAACATGCCGACGTGGTTCTGCCAGCTCATTGCGCAGTGCTGGGCGCAGGACCCCTCCACGAGGCCGTCGTTTGACCACGTCGTGGCGGCGCTGGAGGAAAATGTCGTCGTTGCGCACGAAGAGGCGGCGGAGAAGTTGCGGACGCCTTCGGGGCGGCTGCTCCCGCTTTCGATCCGACGGCTGCTGTCGGGGACGGGAGCGTTTGGACAGCACGTGCCGCTGATGAGTGATGTGCAGCGCGTGACGTCGTGAAGGGAGGGGGCGTGGTTGGAATGTGCACTTAATTTAATGATTATGTCCTGTAAAATCAACTCCTTTGCATTTGATGTGATGTGAGTGCCGTGATGTGATGTGATGGCTTTTTTCTTCCACCACGACGCAGAGACAGGTTGAGAGCTTGTCAAACTGTTCTGTCACCGAACGGCCACATCAAACCTTTTCAGCTGCGTGAAACGTTTCGTAAGTTCGGCTTACCTTTGAGGCTTCTGAATTTTGCCATGGAATGCCTGCGACCTGTCAAACTGAATGACAACAAGTGGCGTCTTAGCCTCTCTTTGAGACTGATCACCGCCAACAGGCCGCAGAGATGACCGAGCCAGCGGAGTCAAATTTGATGGGCGAGCACAGAGGACGACGCAGAGGGAAGTGTTCGCCTGCGGTTGGGGCCCGAGCTGCGAGCTGTTGAGGAGCGCTCTTGGAAACTCATGACAGCAGTTTCGTCGCGTTTTGAAGTCGCGTCGCTGTGGGAGGCCACAACACATCAAGCGGGGGGGACGAGTTTGAAAGCGCGTCGAACACAGTGTCTTATTTAATGAAGCTTAAAATACTTTTGACAAATGTACACACATCACGCGTCAGTCTCATAAGTCACCGGCAGCCGCGGCCGTTTCGCCTGCGGCAGCAGTTGCTGCGACATCGGCTGTGGCGTCAGTGCAACAACCCCCCCCCCCCAACAGTTTGGTACTCCTCCAGCAACAGCCATGGGTCCAAATCCGCATCGCGGACGTCGTGGGGGCAGGCGATGGCGCCATTCGCCTGCTTGTGCAGCCTTTGGTGTGAGGACGCTTGCTGAGGGGGGGGAGGGGACTCACTTGGCGCCCGCTGCTGCGTCGAAGGAGGTGAAGCCGTCGGACGTGAGGAAGCGCTGCACGGCGACGCTGCGGCATGAGGGGAGGGGTGGATTCGGCCCTGACGGCATTTGCGTGATGAAGCGAAGGCGGAGGGAAGGTGGGAGGTTGAGGTCCATTAAAATAGCCTCCGAATGTCAGCGGCGAAGAGGCGACACACAATGGCAATCTAAACAACCCATCACACTCAAAAACCAATCACGCGAAAACCCTCACGGTGAGTGCGGTCAAAAGAAGGTCCTCCTCCCTCCGCCCATCAATCATCGCCGCAACGACATGCATCCCCCGCGTCGCAATCTCTGCAGCGGTGCAGCAGTCCGCATCCGCCGGTCGTAACGTCGCGAAGATGGACACTTTAAAAAGCGTCAAAATCGCCTCCGTCGCAAGTTTCGAATCGGCGCGGAGGGACTGTGCGCTGAGTAACGGCGCGATGAGGACAAGGCGCTCGAGGAGGGTGCGCGAGAGGGACGGGAGGGGGGCTGAGTCTGCGGCCTTGGCCAAAATGAGGGAGATGTCGCGCAGGGACTCGCCGAGGAAGCGCGCGAGGCTGACGGGGGCGCTGCGGTCGCACAAAAATGCGGCTAGGAGTTTTGCAACGCCGCTGAGGGAGCGCTTTGGGTGGGCCTGCGCGAGTGCGTCGCTGCGGGGGGGGGGGGGTAAGTGATGGATGCGCGCAGGGCGAACGTGACGAGGAGGTCGAAAAGAGCTTCGAGAGGGTGGGAGAAGGAGGCGCCTCTCTGCGCGAGGAGAAGGGCGATTGCGACCTCGACGATGGACTTGTCAACGACGTCGCGGAAGCTGTCAAAATACATCTCAATCTGAAGCGGCTTCAAAAATGCAGCGCAGAGCAGCCCCTCGGCGGCGCGGCCGTTTCCGTGACTGCTGGCGTAAAGAAAACTGGGGGGGGGGGGGGGCAGACGCTTCGCGCGCGAGGGCGTAGGGCTCAAGAAAGGAGCGAAAGGGGTCCGGCAGCGAGGGGATGTTGGAGACGGGGTTAGGGGCCTCTGAGGACTCGGCGAGGATCTCGAGGGAGAGGCGGAGGGAGAGGGCGACGAAGGAGCCGTTGGCGACGCTCATGGCGAGGAGGGTTTGGAGGAGGGGGGGCATGGGGGAGGATGCGAACATGGGCCTGATGGAGGAGATGCCGCAGACGGACTTAAAGTACTTGACGCAGTCGTTGGCGAAGGAGCGGGGCCGGGACATGGCGATGTCGCGGAAGGAGGGGCTGGCGAGAAGGGGCTGGAGCTCCTCGAGGGCGATGTGGCTCTCCGACGCGAGGAGTGAGAGGTCGGGGATGACGAGGAATGCGGGGGAGATGAACGCCTTGCGGAGGACGACGAGGGCCTCCAAAGGGCCAAGGACGGGGGAGAGCCAAGGGGCCGCGCCGCTGAGGACGACGTTGGCGATGGCGATGCGAGGGATGATGTGGCTGTGGCTCGCGGGGGAGAGGGAGTGGGCGGTTTGAAAGAGGGGGCGAACGGAGATTGTGAGGAGATTCTGCCACGATGCGGCGCCGCGGACGATGAGGGCGAGAACGAAGGCGATGATGACCTCGTGGATGGCCATTCTTGACGGGGGCGGCATGGAGATGCCAAATATCTCCGCCTGCTCGACGCTCGAGTGCGACAACACACGCTTCAAGAGCGAGAACAGCGCGACGTCAACGGCCATCTTCGTGCGGCTCACCGCCGACGCCATCGACGTGCTCATTGTCGAAATCAACCACCCGGCGGCGTTGGCATTCGAATCCTCCCCGCAGATGCGCAGCACGACCGCAAACACGGCGAGGAGGATGGACTGTGCGGGGAGGTGCTTGTCGAGGAGGTGCTGCACCAGCCGCGTCGTCAGCGTGTTGACGAGGTCCTTCGCCCCCCACTCCCTCTGCTTCAAAATCACGACCAGGCTATCCGCAACGTTGCGCGCGAGGGCGAAGTCCTCCGCGCGGGTCAGCTCGCCGACAATCTCGTCAAGCTTGGCGGTGACGCTCATAAGCGCGCGCTCTTTGGTCGTCAGGATTGCGACGAAGTCTGCGAGTGCAGGCGAGATGTGCGTCTTGGTCTGGAGTTGCGGCGCGAGGAGATTGAGGCAATGCGCCATCGAGTCAGTGGCACGAAGAGTCGTCGCAAAGACTTTGCAAAGCTCCATCGCGACGTGCGCGGGGAAGTCGAACTCGCCGCCCTGCTCGCAGAACTTTGCGATGCATTCGGCGACGTAGCGGTGGCAGCCGAGCAGCTCAAAGATGTGGAGCATTTCGACCGCGCGTTGAAGCGAAGCGAAGTCATCCGTTTGGACGAACGAGTTGAACACGTTCATAACCACAACCTCGCGCATGGCCCCGCCCAAATGCCGCGAGAGGGAGACAATCGTTTGGGCTGCGTTCTGCCGCCGCAGCCAGTCCCGCTTAAACCCCGTCGTGCCCATCAAATCAATCCAAGCGCACGTCGCCGTCTCCCGCCAAACCTCCCGCCGAACTGCCTCATCTTCAAGAGGCCATTGCTGCCTTGACCGGCGAGGTCCGGGCGGGATGTCAATGTCCATGTACTGATGGATCGCCCGGACAATCTCCTGGACGATGAGGGGGCTTTGAGGTGGCTGCGCGTGGACGGCTGCGTTGAGCTCCGTCAGGATGGAATTGAATGGCGAATGGGCGCCAGAGCTGCGGTCGAGGAGAGCGAGGGGGCCGGGGCCGAGGAGGGCGAGAGAGAAGGCCAGCTCGTCCTGGGCGATGATGCCGCAATGGCCGAGGTCGTTGAGAAGCACCCGCAGCTTCGTTACGGACGTTTCGGTCGCTGAGGAGATGCACTGCATTGTCGCGGAGAGGATGTTGGCCATGAGGGGGTGCGCCTCTCCTGGCCTCCTCGCCATGGCATCAGCGTGGAGATGGCGGAGAATGCTAACGAGGAAGTAGAGGTCGAGGAAGTCGTTGGGGCGGCGATGGACTGCCCAAGAGAAGATGTGGCCCAGCCCCAAGGGGTTTGAGAGAATGCCCCTGCCCTTGGAGTAGTAGAGCTTGACGTCGGGTGCGCCGTACAGTTCCGTGTCGAGGTCTTCGCAATAGTGGACGCACGAGCGGAGGAGTGACTGCGACGACGGCGCGGCGAAGAGGGAGGAGACTGTTTTATTGGCGCTAAAAGATGAAACGGTTGCGTCAACTTCTTTCGTTGCCAGCGTGAGCGTTAGGGGGAGGGGGTTTTTGTCCACGCACAAGTCAATCACAACACGGAGGAAATCATCCACAGCTTCGCAATCCGGAGGCGCCTTCGTGCTGACCGCCAACTGCAGCGACACGGCCGAATCAAACAGCCGCCGCATCAGCGAGGGGCTGGCGGCGATGTCATCGAGGAGGGATGTCGCGATGGCGAGGGCGAAGTAGTGGCAGAGGACCTTCCCGGCGCGCTCACAATTGTGGCGTGAGAGCAAATCCAAAATCGAACTCGGGAGGTCGCCGCCCCTGAGGATGCCCTCGCCGCTTTGCCACGCGATGAGGGCGGTGAGGTAGGAGATGTTCTGGACGAACTTGGAGAAGTCGGCAAGGGATGTCGTCGGGGTCTGAGATTCGTCAAGCTGCTTTAAGACATTCTGGAAGAGGGAGGCAACGGTTTGCTTCCATTTGGCATTGCGGCGGATCTCCATGTCGCGGCTTGGCTCAGGGCTGAGGTTTGGCTTGATGTCGTACAGCAGGATGAGCTTGAGAAGCCAGTTTGCGCGACACACGGACGTGCTGCGACTCTGCGCATGCTCGACGAGAGAATTGACGCGGACTGTCTTTGGGATAAGGCGGGAGATGACCTTCAGAGACTTGATGGGGTCCAAGTGCTCGTGGAACCACCCCTGCAAAAACGACGCGTCAATTTTTCGAATGGGCAGAATGCCTTCGCAGCTCTGATTGCGTCATTGACAACATCAAATTTCAAAGACGAGGATACCTCATCGGACTGGTCACGCTCCCTCGGGATATCCAATGCATGCCGTACGGAATCTAAATTCTCGCTAAGATGCGGATCTGTTGTCATAGAACCGAAAACATGCTAAAAATGGATTTAGAGGAACGATGCGAGGTCAATACTGCGATTCCAGCGGGGCTGCTTTCAGCAAAGCCATCCTTAAGAGTTTCCATCGTTAAATTTTCGTTTTCCGCTATTTTCGAAGGAGACAAAGGAGAAAAATCAGCGCGACCATACGATTCGCAGATGATATGGGCTTCTTCAGGTATCGAAATCCGAAAATAGAACGCGCCACGCCTTCGTGGTCAGCTCTTCTAACAAAGTACTTACGAAGGAGGAGATGGATCAGTGGCTGGGCTGCTTTGAAATCCTAGATGTCAGCATGGAGCAAAAAAGAGAAAACCAGGGCTTGGGGCCGATATCTTGGGCTGCGTTAGACGCCCGCGCCGTGACATTTCGTTTGCATATCCCAAACAATCAAAGATATATTAGTTAATTTGTTCTGTTTGTTGGCATTTCGTTCCGCTGGCCTCTTCCTTGCCGCCCCCTGATGAGCTCGATGTGGACGCTCTCCTCAACCTTGCCCCCCCCCCCCGGTCATGGCTACCGTAGATTACGGCCTTGTATCTCCGTTTTCTTGGAAGGCACTGTGAGTTTGAATTTCAGCTCCGCCCCCGTACCTCCATTTGCTCCGTTCTTTCACCCCCCCCCGTCCCTACTCGCTTTCCTCCATTCCCCTCCTCCTCCCTTTCATTTCCTGCCCGAAGTTCTCTTTCGGTATTCCGTTACGTGCGTTCTGCCCCTCCGCTGAGCACCAGCCAACGAAGCCTTTTGGCTCGTTCCTCCCCCTCAGCCCTCACTCTGAGTTGCCCTGTGCTGCTTGAAGCCTTCGGCTTTTCCCCCCCCGCAGCTCTGCTGCTCTCCCACGCAGACCTGCTGCCATGATCCCCTTTTGCCATTGCCTTTGGGCCCCAGCCATTTCGCTGCTCATCTGTCGTGATCTTTCCTTAGTCACCTCCTCAACTTCCGCCTGGCTCTCCCGAGTTTATTCGATTTGTCGGCTTGCCAAAATTTTGGAGTCTGCCTGTGCCAGTGTTTCATCATCTTTATTTCGTCGCTGTTTCCTCCTGCCCCTTCTCATGTATGTTCATGTACCACTTGTCGGAATAAAATCGATTGACACCCAACTTCGAAAACAATGAAAAAACATCTGGAGAAGCTGGGAGTCGAACCCAGTGCCTCTCGCATGCTAAGCGAGCGCTCTACCAAATGAGCTACATCCCCGAACCGTCAATAGTGGTAGTCTCTTCAGGTCTTGTTTGCTGTTAAGGCAATGACAGCAAGTGAATGAGTCTGAATTTCTTTGTGCTTCTGTCTGCTACGATTTGCCATTCTTATCCCATTTTATCTTTCCCAAGCCACAACATCACTGCGCTTGAGATGTCGCAGACTAGTGCCTCAGAGGAGCTCCCAACAAATTTCGATAGCAGGTTGAAATGGCCTTTTTGCATGGCTATGGACTACATTATGGATCAGGGTCAGTGCGGTTCATGCTATGCAATATCTCTGG
This sequence comes from Verrucomicrobiaceae bacterium, assembly GCA_027487435.1. Taxonomy (GTDB): domain Bacteria; phylum Verrucomicrobiota; class Verrucomicrobiia; order Verrucomicrobiales; family Akkermansiaceae; genus UBA956. The sequence goes on from JAIYDP010000106.1 coordinate 9,689, forward strand.
TCGGTGTGTCTTACTAATTTCACAATGCAGGCGATTTCGTTGTCAGCGCGAGCGTGTGTGGCTACAGCGGGTGCATTCAATAACATTCTATCAGGGCAGCGTTGCAAACTCGTTTCCCTATGTCTCACAGTGCAGGAATTGTATCCTGCTCGATTCCGGGAGGTTGCGACGGAGAATCACTGCAAGTTGCAGCCACGTTTTTGATTGCGAATGGAACTACGCTGGAGAGCTGCACTCCGTATTCGTCGGGTTGGTTCACACGTCTCGTGCCCTCATTTTCAGCGTTATCGATGGATGGAGGGAAATGCAGAGACGGATGCTCGTCTGGACAGCCAATGCTCACGTTTCAAAGCGCCGGCTTCTCCATTTGCCAATCGGACTCTGACATAAAGAAAGCAATATGTCTGCATTCCATGTCCTGAGGTTTGATATCTCAGTCAATGACGGACCAGTAACGGCTTACATGTACATTTACCGCACGTTCATGCACTACAAAGGGTCGGATATCTTTCGCTGCCCGTCGTTCCCAACCCCAGGAAACGAAATGATCGGGGCGTTTGCCTTCAGCATGCGTTCCTCATGACGAAGTCATGCAATCACTCTGATCGGGTGGGGCAACGACGAAACAGGCAACGAGTACTGGCTCGCACAGAATTCTTGGGGCTCTGGCTGGGGCGATGGGGGCTATGTTCGCCTGTCCATGCTTCCAACTGAGAATGTCTTCCCGCCGGCCGCATGATTTGACGCATCCAGTGTGGCGTTATGTACAACTTCTCCTCCACAGACCCTGTTGCTCAACATGTGTCCGTGCGCTCCCTCTCTGACTTTCGTACCGCTGGTGGTGCGTCGCGTGTCTCACTTTGCTTAGAGGATCAAGAGGCTCGCCTGAAGCTGTGCTGGACCATTGGTAATCAACCTGAAGGACAGCCTGACGCCTCAGCCTCTGCAGTTGGCCTTGTCGTGGGCACCGTGGCCGTCGTGGTGTACATTAAGGTCCCCTACCTCCATCACGTCATCATCTCCGCGCTCATTCGCCACCTGTTGATTGGTGTTGTTCACTTTGACTTTGCCAGCGCGATTTGCTCATTGACGGGTCTGTTCCGGATTGTGTACATCAATGTGCCCGATTTGCATCGAACCATGCAATTCATGACAGCCTTCGGCGTCATCATCCTCGTTTTTGTGAGGATTTGTCTCCAACAGTCTAACGCACCACCAGCAAGCGTTGAGCATCACCACCCTCGTACAAATTGTTCTCGTCGCACGCCTGTCACCCCAAGCAAAGCTTCGCCTGACGCTGCAGTCGCACGATGAACTCCAACTCATGCTTTGCAAAGGCTCCGATCGAACACTTGTTCGTGTTCGTGAAGTCAGTCCGCGCCATCATGTCTCACTCTAAAAGTCTCATTTGCCCTCCAAGTGCGATCATCGGAGCCTCAGCGACGCTCCCTTTTGTTGCTGGAGTTGAATCGCAAGGCTACTCAGTCCCTCTCTCATTATCCCAGCCCGATCGTCGACGCAATGCAAGTGCAAGGGTATCTTGTCAATGCTCTCCTCGCTAGCCTCAACTTCATCGGCATACTCATCGCTACAGCACTGCTCGTATTGCCGTTAGCAAGTTCGCCTTTTTTGCGCTCAAACCCGCAGACGAGGGCGCTACCTCGGCCGCCTTTGGCTTGCGAAAAGAATTGGATGCATTTCTCTCGTGTCTTTCGCCATTTTTGCTCTTGATGTGATTCGTCGCTGATTCCGTCGACCTCACGGCGGTAGGGGGGTGTACGCATGGCTGGGCTGTCTGGGACTTGGTCGTCGCCAACGGCCATGATGGCCGTGGCGGCGTTGGTAGGAAGCCAGCCCGTCCTGACCGTGCTCCTGGCCATCCCCGTCCTTGACGTTCGCATCGCCATTCGAAGCAGATCTCAGTTCTTCCAAGACTCGGACAGTTGCGTCTTTGAAGTCCTCATCTTATGCGACAAGGGCTGTCCATGACGAAACGGGAGGTGGTCCAGCGCTCTTTTTGGGACGCATGGGGAGATGCAGGGTCGAGTAAGCAAGAGAGGAAGCCTATAAATGGCGCGTATTCATAAGAATATGAGGATATGTAAGCAACAAGAAGAGTGTGCTACAAACGAACTGTACGAGCCAGCAAATTACAAGGGAAAATATTCCTTTCACAACACTTACTCATCCACATGAAGAAAGGAAGACTTAAGCACGAGACGAAGAGCCGGTCACGGCCAATTCCATAGCAGATAACACGTCAATGGCAATCTGAGCTTCTGCCTTCTCAACTTCAGACTTAGCTGACGTCTGCGCCTGACGAACGTCGTTCAAATTCTTGCGAACGGCCTCAATATCAATGTTGCCAATCTCGACGGCTTCACCGACGCAGATATCCGTTGTAGAGTCTTGGTGAACAGCAGCGAACCCAGCACTTACGAAATACCGTTGTACATCCTTCTCATTGTGCACAGCTACAACTCCGGCGCGGACACCAGCAATAGTTGGAATGTGGCCGGGGAGAACACCAAAATCGCCAGCAACTCCGGGCACGATGACCATGTCAACATTCGCTCCATTGCACACAGCTTCATGAGGAGCAAGGAGGTTGAGCTTCAGCTTCGATGGAATCTTGCCGGCGCTACCGGAAGCCTCAGCGAGACGAATGAGAGAGCGAGAAAAGGATCGCAGGGAGGCCATGGCAGCAATGAGTCTACACCACAAACTTCAATTTGACTCGAACAGGCAGGATCTGACAAACAAATGAATCCGTTCTGTTATTTGCTAACAGGGTTTGTTACATCTTCATAAATCCGGGTTACCGTCATCATGGCAATGCGGGTTTTTGTCAGGAATCTGTCTGCGAAAGTTCCTCCTCCTTTTGTGAATAAGGACACTCGCGTCATCTGTCAGGGCATAACCGGAAAAAATGTGATTTTCATTGTGGAAAGGTTCACCAACTCCTGCAGGGCACTTTCCACACCGAGCAAGCCATTGCCTACGGAACGAAGATGGTTGGCGGTGTGACACCCGGCAAGGGGGGCTCTAAGCATCTTGGGTTGCCAATATTTAACTCTGTTGCTGAGGTCATGACGCCTAGGCGACACGTCTAACAGTCAACAGGCCAAGAAAGAGACGGGTGCAACTGCTAGTGTCATCTATGTTCCTCCGCCGTATGCTGGTGCTGCTATTTTGGAAGCCGTCCATGCAGAAGTTCCCCTTGTTGTTTGTATCACCGAAGGAATTCCGCAGCAGGACATGGTGAAGGTACATTGCGTGTTGACGTGCCACCAATAGTTTAGGTCAAATATGAACTCACCAGGCAGTCCAAGACTCGCTTGATTGGCCCGAATTGCCCTGGTGTGATCAAGCCTGGCGAGTGCAAAATTGGAATCATGCCTGGGTACATCCATACCAAGGGCAAGATAGGAATCGTCTCGCGTTCAGGTACTTTGACTTACGAGGCCGTTCATCAGACTACTGGTGTTGGTCTTGGGCAGAGCTTGTGCGTCGGCATTGGAGGCGATCCTTTCAACGGGACCAATTTCATTGATTGCTTGGAGTTCTTTGTCAATGACCCTGAAACTGAGGGTCCGGCGGATCTTGTATCTTCTAACATTGCAGGCATCGTGATGATTGGAGAAATTGGAGGTTCTGCTGAAGAAGAGGCGTGCGAGTGGCTGCAGAAATCAGGGTCAAAGAAGCCTGTTGTCGGGTTCATTGCAGGCGTTTCGGCACCTCCTGGTCGTCGTATGGGTCGGCTTTCGTTTTCTGTAGGCTTATTCATCAGGCCATGCTGGAGCGATCGTTGCGGGGGGCAAGGGCAAGGCCACTGACAAGATTCAGGCAATGAAGACCGCCGTACGAATGTTTATTCATTTTTAATGCCGAAGGGAGTGCATTATGTAGAGTCTCCTGCACAGATCGGCAAGGCCATGCTAGCGGCAATGAAGGCTGCTGGCCTCGCTTAAATAGATTTGTTTGTACACACGGAATTAAAGTATTGGTTAGATTTGTACAAGGGTTACGTTACAAACATTATCGGTCCAACTTAATATCTCTCAGATCACGCAGGAAGTAGCAAGCTAGCTCCGAGGCAACTATCACAACTATTGTTCCAACCAAAAGGGTCACCCACCAAACCCAATTTGTTGGAAAGGAGACGGTCACTGTAGCGTCAGGAGGAGGAAGGAGTAACTAACCAGCGCAAGTAATTGCCCAATGGATAAAAGACACGGTGATTGCGTAATCCCATGCATTTTTCGTACTCTGAACAATGAAGTAGATCAACCAAATGTTGATAAAAAGAATTATCACTAAAGCAAGCCATGACGCTAGAATGTGAGGGGTGCAGGCAGAGGCTGAACCTAGAGCGATATCTCCAACACCGACTCCATGAAAGACATGTTGAAAGGGTAACGTTTTCAGGAAGTCCCATTGGGACTTTCCAAGGGTGCCCACAAGCAAAACGGAAAGCAGATAGTACAGCGAATACCAGCAAAATAGAAGAATCAGGAGATTCTTTAAGATTGTTTTCGTGTCATCATCTGTCTTCTTCGACATGCGTTGCAATTGCTTTTTTAAATGGAATTTGAGATTATTTGTTAGCTCAGCCCTCAAAGATGACTTGACCATGATTGACAAGATCACTTTCGGTTATCATGCCAGACGGAGAGATTACCCGTGGTCGTTCTAGGAGCGGAGCAATATCTGCTCTTCAAACACATCGAGAGTCTCGAGAGCCTTCTCGCCCAACTGAAATTCTAACTCTGCCCACCATTCACTCAGCGTCTGCGCCATGACGTGCTTCAACTGAAACATGCAGAGCTGAGAGTCTTCAAGGAAGTCCCTCTAAGCCCCTTGGATTTCTCTTCTCCGATGATGCTAAGAGCGCCGCGTCGAGCATTCAAAAGTTTTTCTCGTCGAAAGCGGAGCCACGTCTGGTCAGGTCAGCTGACGGAGTGAAGGATGGGGAGATGTATGGAGAATTGCCGAGCGTGAGCAAAGGACACTTGTCAATGAAAAGAGCGGAATCCAAGCGGCGGACTGAAGACGAAGAAGAGGCTTTACAAGAGGCTCTGAATCGATTCAAATTGTTTACACGGGATCTCGGGATATCCGTCAACGTGCGTTCTGCATGACCTTCCCTAACTCGTCACAGGTCGCCCCCCCCTCCGTTGATCAAGCTCGTGTTGGCGGAATGACCCGGTCCGAATTCGAACGATGGAAGAAAGGCGTCGCTGCAACGGAGGCAACGACTTCGCGCACTCCTCCCAAGTCGAGCGAGCGGAAGGAGTCGATCGACCAAACCCGCTTGGACCGCATGCTCGAGAAAGTGCTTTCGCTTGGTCAACGTCGGTCATCTAGCTCTGACAGCGCAGAGGCGTCGAAGAATGACCTCATCATGCTGCGCCAAAAGAGGGAAAGGGAGCTGGCGAGCCTGCAGCGGCAGCTGAAGGAGGAGGCAATGTCAGCGGATCAGCGCGCGGTTGTGCGGGTGCCGCGCCATTCTGACGGGTGCAGCATGAGGAAAGTCTCAAGCGGGCGGAGCTCGATCTTTTGCAAAAGCAGTTTGATGACCTCGTTGAGAACATCCGACGGGAGTGCGACATGACCAAGGTGTACGGCCACATGAAGGAGAGGACGGAGGTGGCTCACTGCTTTCGAGGGGGGTCTCACTGCGCAGAGGACGTTGGACGAAGAGAACGTTGACCTGGAGAAGCTGCGGGCGGTGGTCAAAAAGTACGACGCGGACTTGCAGAAGCTGCGCCTGCTGCTGCGGAGCCAAATTCCTGCCATCCAGAACTCGCTTGGTCAGCTTGAGCTTGTGCAGTTTAAGTCGTCTATTTCGATGCTGCGAGACGAATTTGGAAAGGAGTTGGAGGGGAAGAGGAACGTCGTGAGGGAGCAGTCGAAGCTGAAGGAGGAGGAGGAGCTGTTTCGGGAGAAGTACAACCGCATTGAGGCGATGCTGAAGAGGATGTACGACCCGTCCATCGATTCTCCTCGCCGGAATGAAATGCGGCGGAAGTTGGAGTACTTTGAGATGGGGTTTGACAAGATGATGAAGCGGCTCGGGGAAAGTTCGATTGAGCGCATCGTCGAGCTGTTTCAAAAGCAAATGCACGCGTTGCAGACTTGGAAGGAGGCTGTACGCGAGACGGAGCAGAAGGTGCACGCTCTGCGTACAGAGAGGGTGGGGGACAGGGGTCGCTGTCTTGACGCCGCAGACGGAGCTGCAGGTGACGCTGCACAGCATCAGGTTCAGCGAGATGACGATGCCGGACGAGGAGGTGTCGCGGGAAGAGAAGAATATTCTCGTGGAGTTGAAGCAAGTGGAGCAGAAGGAGGTTTCGATCGTTTCGAGGTGGAAGGAGACCCTCAAGCTGCTCGCGCACATGAAGGAGGTTATCGTTGCTGCAGTCAATCGCCTCAAGGCTGGCAACGTGAGCTTCGGTCGCTGCAGGGAGCTGATCCCGTCAGATTGATGTTACGGTACCTGAGGGTGCCATCAGCGACGACGACCTTCTTGCTTTGTTGGCTAAATTCGAAGAAAAGCTCATGCATGCCCTCGACAGCGTCAGCGAGGCGTCAGCAGCGAAACAAGCGTCGGAGCTGCAAGCGGGCCTCGCGACGCTCGCGCAGATCGGCCGCAACACGTCCTTCCGCGTGAGCTCGACCCTCTCGCCGAAGAAAAAGACCGGCAGCCTAAGCCCCGTCGCGGCTGATGGGCGAGCGGGTGAGCGGTCTGCAGCATTTGCTCACCTCGCAGCCAGCCCGACAATTCAGCTGGGGGTGGACGCCGAGGCCGTCGTCAAGTCGGAGGCTGGAATGCCCGCGTTTTCGGAAGAAACGATGCTTGCGGCCATCACGGGCGTGATGAACCGCGACAACAACGTCAGAGTCAAGTTTGGGCGCCCGGACGTGGACATTCCCGAAGACAAGGGTGTCCTGTCGCGGTGCCTCCACTGACCCTCGCCAGAGTACGACATCTCTGCGGAGAGGATGTTCGACGTGACGGAACGAGAGGAGCTGAAGAAGAAGGCAGCCAAGTTTGTTAAGATCCACAAGAAGAAGGCCGGGGATGAGCCGGTGGCAGCGCCGACGTCGTCTAAGAAGGCGCCGCCTGCTGGCAGCGGGGGCAAGGCGAAGACAAAGTAGATTGTGCCATTAGTTTGTACAGTAACAATCAAAAATGAATTACAAATGTGGAAAATGCACATTACTCTGGATCCTGGAGATATTCGGCAATGCGCTCCTCACGCGACTGCTGCGGCGCTGCGGCGGCGCGGTTGAAGCCGGGGATGCGGGAGAGGAACGCTGGGACTTGCGGCTGCTCATTTTGGCCCAGCGATTGCGCTTGCAACTGCGCCTCTTGTTGCTGAGATAAATTTGCTTGCCAGCGAGTCAAGGCGATGCCAAGGCCCTCAATGGCTGCGAGCAAAACGCCCCCAAACATTCCCGAACGAAACGACGCCTTCCACCCCCCTAAACAAATTAGCTGAGATCCCTATTGCATAACCTCTTGCCGCAAGTACAGCGCCGGTCAAGAATCCCGACCCAATGGCGTTCAGGGGATCCTCCTTCTTCCGAACGTACGCCAGCGTACAATCAAAGCTGGAGAACAACATTCCCCAGACAGCAAAGTTTCCTTCGATTTTACAAAACTTTAGACTTTCTAACCGCCAAGCCTCCTCGCATTCGTTTTCACAGCAAGAACAGATCCTTGCATTCGTTCGCCTTTCGGCGAATTTCTCGCTCCCTTAACAAAATGCCACACCGCGCCGCCGACAGCACCCATGCAAAATGCACCACCTAGAAGTAAGATGTACCAGAAACCCTCAGACCAAGGTCATCCACAACCCTGTACGGGCAAGGTTCTCTTTCGTGGACATCGGCCATCCCTCTGTAAATTTACGGGATGGATCTAAAAACAAAGACCAGAATTTTGAGTTGTTAACGATGATCGAGCTGGACTTGTTCACTGCCACTGAACACGAGACTGGTGACGTATTTTCTGAGGATTTGTTTCAAGAACGCCAAACGGATAATGGGTTTCGAGTACGGATAGAGGTGTCAAGTGCTGACGAACCGAATGAGGGCAAGTTGTACAACTCGTCGGATTGTGGTACAAGTTTACTGCAGCTTCTCGTGACGTGACAGCTATCTGTTGGGATCCTCTAGTTGATGGAAATGAATATCAATCCCGGTGCCTTCGTCAAGTGCCCTTGAATCCTTCTTAACCTCGTAGACAAGTACCACGTCGAGTGCATTTACAAGATTTCAAGTCAGTCAGCTGGGAATGCTTTGATTGACTTTTGAGTGTCCCGTCAGACATCCAAGATATGCCCGAGTTGCGGTGTAGAATTCTCCGAGGAGGAGCTTGTTGAAAGCGTCTTGCCGAGCTCATGTGTCAGGAATTCATCGAGGAGGTAGTCAAAGGCATCAAAAGGGCAGAGCTTAGACGGCAACTCAAAGTTTACACAATTCATGCATCCTTTCACATTTCAAGATAGCGCAGCTGTTGAAGGGCACGGAACCCATACATTGAAAGTTGAGACCTATCGTACATACAAAATGCTACAACAGTTCAACATGAGACGCCTCCGATACAACCGGAGCAGTCCCAGCCTTCTTCTGCCATAGCAACCAGTAAGAAGCGGACGCGTGATTGTGCAAATTTGACGACACACAATGGCTGACATAGTCCTTCTTGAAACCCAGCACGCCCACCTCGTCGACGATGGTGTCGTTGACGGGGCCTTTCTCAGCTGCTGCAACGTCCGAGTCCTCCTCCTCGTCGTCAATAAGGATTCGTCGAGGCTTGGCAGGAATGAGAAACGGAGAGAAATGTCGTTTTAGCCAGGAGTGATCGCGAACCATCTGCAGCGTCGCTCGCTGCGCTGGATCGACAATCAACATGCGGCGGATGAGGTCTCGGCACTCTAGGCCGTCAGAACATAAGAAATCAAGTCTAGAAACCTTCTGAAATCCACGGGGGCGTTTCGAATCGTCCTCTGATGATTCGGCGGCACAGCTCCGAGTTGTTGCTGCCTTGAAAAGGGAAATACCCCGCGACCATTGCAAACAATACGACGCCGAGCGACCAGATGTCGATGCACGTCGGAGAGTACGCCTTCCGCGCGACAATCTCCGGGGCGGCATAAGAAGGGGACCCGCACGCTTTTTTCAGTTTCTGACCGTCCTTAAATGTAACAGAAAAACCAAAATCGACGATTTTGATGGTGCCGTCGTGTCTCATGAGAATGTTGTCAAGTTTGATGTCACGATGAACGACACCAGCCTCGTGACAATATTGCAACCCGTCGACAACCTGAGAGAAGAGCTTCGACGCCTCCGTCTCCCCGAGCTTCCGATGCTCCCGCACGTACTTGCACAAGTCCCCTCCGTCCGCATACTCCATGATGATGTATTTCCGAAATGGCAGATCAATCACCTCAAAAAGCTTGACAATGTTGTCATGGCTCAGGGCCTTGAGGATCTTTATCTCCCGCGTCACCCTCTTGCGGGCCTGCGGGTCCGCAAGCTTCGCCTTTTCAAAAGTCTTCACGGCGACTTTTTCTCCCGTCAGGACGTGCGTGCCCATCTTCACTTTGCCGTACGCCCCTTCCCCGAGGACTTTTCCAAACGTGTAGAAGTCGTACGAGCTGAATGGTTGGTTAGCCATGTTGACGTGGAGCGTCGCAATGAGGCGCTTGAGCGTCGCTGCGTCGGGAGGCGAAGAAGAGCCCTGCAGAGTCAAGCGCGTGATGGCGGGCATAACCGCATGGGGGGACGTGGATCCAACCGTAGAGGGCCTCAGAGGAAGGCTTGCTCTGGCTGATGAAGGGAGTCTAAAGTTTGCAATCGCAGGAGGCGGCTTCCGCGGGCCGACGCTTGTAGCGGGGCGGGCGATGTTCTTGCGCGTCGAATCGTTTTCTTTTTCGTCTTGATTTAGATTGACACTGATGACAGGAGCGCCCCCATGCTTTGAGATCGTTTCAAGATCGAATGGGGCTATCTCCTGCTGGGGCCTTTTTGAACTTACAATCTCGGATGCCCGTCTTGCAGACAGAGCCGCCTCTTGCCGACGCGCAGATAACTTTTCTGCTGCTGCTCGGGCAATAGAAGCAGGATTTGTTACAGGCGGTGCAGGCTTCTTTGGAGGAATAAAGCGGAAAGTGACTGGGACGGTGGATTCCCTCTTGTGAGAGTTTCTGTACTTTTGCAGCCTTGCTTCTTCGAGCGCATGAAGTCGAGCGAAATCTGGGATCCGACGAGGCTGAGCGAATACTTCGGCAGCCATTGAATGCGACGACTACGAGCTCAGCAAGCGACTTGAACGTGCCCCAATCGGTTGGGACTGTTTTGAAGATAACAGAGTGATTATTTGTTAAGTTATTGTTAACAAGTGTGGGTCGGCGCTGCTATGTCGTTGCTGGCTAGAGCTACTGCTCGTGACTTCACAGTGACAGCAATTGCATCGTTCTCAAAGCTAGCAGAGCGCCGTTCAGATGCTGGAGCGGCTTCGCTCAAACCGAGTTCTTATTGACTTACAGGGGAAAGACAGTCGGACGCCGTTGAGCAACATCGACGCAACGAGGTCCCTGTTGACCCAAGTTGGGCTGGATGTTCGTATCTCTTTATTCTTTGATATGCTAGGTTAATCAACTGAGAGTCATTCATGTCGCTGGAACAAAGGGCAAGGGTTCTACTTGTGCTTTCACTGTCCGTCTCCCATGTCATATAACCCTCCAGGAACGATTGCTGCGGAGCAGAGGCCTTCGTACAGGCCATCCGATTTGGTGTTAATCTAATTCCTTGCAGGCATGTTCAGCTCTCCCCACATTCGAACAATCCGCGAGCGCATCCGAATTGACGGCCGGATGCTGTCGGAGGACGTTCGGCGCCACTTTTGAGCTCTCTCAGCCCTGAAGCAATTCTCGGAGCACTTCTGGCCCATATGGGAACAACTAGATGCTTCGCAGCAAGCTGACCGGATTGGCTTCTTCCAGTTTCTCTTTGTCTTGTCAATGGCCGTGTTTGCAAAAGAGAGAGTGCGCAGCCCCCCCCCCTGGAGTCGCACCCCATTGCTCTCACGTTGCGCTGCAGTCGTTGACGTTGTAAGGTGGATGCTGCGATTGTGGAAGTCGGCATCGGAGGAAGGCTTGATCCCACGAACGTCTTCAGCTCCCCCGTCAAGACCCGTCTCTGTTCTCTGAGCCAGAAGGTCGTTTGTGGTGTGTCGTCCCTCGGCATGGACCACATGAACTTGCTCGGCAACACTCTCGCAAGCATCGCGGGCGAAAAAGCTGGAATATTTAAGAGCGGAAGGCCGGCGGTTTCAGCGCCCCAGTGGGTGCATTCGTGGCGGGTGCTGACGCATGGAGGCGCCGAGATGCGGAGGAGGTTCTCGTTCGGGCTGCTGCTGACGTTGGGGTGTGAAACGCAGCCCTTCTACCTTATCCGTGACAGGCAGACCTGACCTTCGCTTCGACGAAGTTATCGCGTGGGGTTGGGATGTAGCCTGTCCTCATTTTGAAGTCTTTGACGCCGCGTTCCTCAACGAGAACGCATCGTTGGCGATGGAGCTGTCGAACGCGTTCCTCTCGGGTGCGTGCCTGCCACCGTTGTCTTTGAGCGACGCGGCTGTGCTGAAAGATGTCATCGTCATGGGACGAGCGCAGGTCGTGAAGCGAGGTGCCTCGGCCCTGCCTCAGCTTGACCGTTCAGGCCATTGCAACTACTTCATCGATGGTGCTCACACAGTCGAGAGCGTACGCGCAGCGTGTGAGTGGCTTCGAGCCGCAGCGCCGAAGCAAGCTCCACGAGCTCTGATCTTCAATTGCACCCCTGACAGGTTTGATTCGTCCCGTACACCAATTGATAGCAAGGGATGCTGCGGCACTTCTGCAGCAGCTAACAAGCGTGCCATTCGATCTGATTTTCATCCCGAAGTACCGCCAAGCAGTTCTCTTGCAGTTATTCAGCTCCCAACTCGTCCAGGCCTCCGATCCCGCTTGGGACTCAACCGTCGCTAGCCATGCGTCCCAGCTGTTCCCCTCTGCGATTGTCTCCGTCGCCCCATCCGTTGCGGAGGCGGTGATTTTGTCTTCTTCGGCGCCATTGTGTTTTGTCACGGGGTTGCCGTTCGCCCCCCTCACTCTCAATGCCGCAGGTCTCTTTACTTGGCCGGACACGTTCTGGACGCAATCGACCATCGGCTTGATTGACTTTATTTAACTTAGGTTTACACTAGCCGTACAACGCCTCAAGGCTCAACATTCGTGTGCGCAGCGAACTGGCCATAGAAGAAGGTGAACAAAGAGATCAGGACCTCGAGGATGATGAGCCAAATGACAATCCATTCAAGCTTTGCAGCGTGACGGTTGTCAAGCTCGGTTTGGCAGACATCAAACACCTCCTTCAGGACATCAAGCCGACGATTGATAATCTCCGCCCTCTTCCCAATATCAAGATACTTGCGCACCATCAAAAACACCGGCTCAAGGCCCTCATGCTCCCCGTGCCAAAAGAAGTCTGGTGTGTCCGCATCAAACAGCTCGTTCTGCAGATTGACGCGATTCCGCTCCAACATGATTTGCCCTGTCATGTCAGATGATGTCACGTCAAGCATCAGTGAACCAATTTTCTGCGTCAAGTCCTTTCTGTCCGATTGAATCCGGCCGTACTTTGCCATCGTTTCAGGAATGTAACGCGTCCTCTCAATCGTTTCGAAAATTGACTCTTCGAAAAATTCCTGCAGCCATCAGCGGCGTTTCGAATTGATGGCGTCACGAGCTTCACTGACTGGGCAAGACCAAAGCTGACGGCAAGCTTCATGAGACTCTTCAGCTCCGGGTCCTCGATTTGCGGCAGGACGATTGTGTCGCATTGCATTTTTGCGATTTGGCCGTAGTGGTAGCTGAACGTGTCCTGCAGCGGCTCCACAGCCTCGTTGAGAATGTTCAATGATGCCAAAAGGGCATTTTCAGCCCTCTCTTCCTCCGACGTAAGTCCCCAGAACACAACGCAGCCGTAGGAGAAGTAGAACGCGTCCGCATCTCGATCTTTCGCCCCCAGCTTGATGTGAACAACATCATCGCGCAAAATTGGCCTCCTGCACTGCTCAGGCAAAGATCATGTTGACTTACCCTCGTGGAACGGAATTTCCTTCTTTACGGGACTCAAGAGCACTGATCAGTTCGGTCACATCGATGCTGTGTGCAAGACAAAACGACACAACGCGGCCTCCAAGTTGCGGAGAGCCTACTGGATCTGTACCCTGTCGCGTCAAAACAGAATCATGGAGAGGGTGGCACACTTTCTTTATCAGCTGCCTCTTAACGCGTCTGCCCCTTTCCGACGTCTTGTCCGTGGTTCGAAATTGCAAATGGTCCTCTTGATGCCTTCTCTGTCAGCGACACGGCGGTAGCCCAAAAAGAAATTATTTCGTGTTGCATGTCTTACCGCAAGGACATTATGGGAGCTGTTTCGTTCTCGTTCTCCGTGTCTGAGTGAATGACAGCAAACGTAGCCATTGTGTCATGAGCTTAACAGATTAACTCTAAATCGTCAATTTACAAATCAGTGTTGGTACATCATTACAAAGAAATGTAAGCGTTTCGTTCCACCAGCTTCTGGGGGGTCTCATCCTGTGCACTCAGGGAAACCGCAACAAGCAATACGGTAGAAACAAACACCGAGAACAAGTGGTCGTCTCTGCCGTCTTCCTTCCAGAGGATACATGGCACTTCCACCAGATTTTCAGGTTGCTTATACAACCTTTTCGGGTCAGCTGAAACATGAAGCTAAGCTCCTACGTAGCCAATTCGGGAACAAGATGTAAGACAGGAACCAGTGACCTCGCTGTTGCAGGCCTTGTCGGGTCGAACGACAGCTTCGCATCCGCAGTGCTCCACGTGTATCCACCCGTCACAAACGACCCAGTGATGAAGATACCGGACTCAGGCGCAGTCTTCACCTTTCAATTCAGAAGAATCGCCCTCTGTCTACATCCTCCGCGTTGATCGCTGTCAACGACACGACCGGCACCACCTCGTCTACGCCGTGCGTCCTCGACGCCTTGCAAAAGTCCTCAAGAACAGCCGCTATGGCAGCTCGAGGGTCCGCGAGCCCTCCGAGCCAGAGCGCCGCCTGGGAGTGGGAAGTCAGCGAGGCGACTGCTTTGACGCGTCGCGCAACAGCCGCGGGCACGTCGGCGATTTTGGACACCTCCCATCGCATTGGGAGCCAACTCGCTGGCACGCAGCCCTGCGCGAGTGCGCTGTATGCGCTTTGCTGAGCCGCAACCAGCGGCCCTCCCTTAGCAACTTGCATTCTCAACTCCTTTGGGCGTGTCATGGGGGTGGGGGGGGTATGGAGTACCAGCAGTAACTGGCGCGCCTTGTCAATAATGTCCAACAACGCAATCGCCTCTCGCCTGCGCGCGCGCTCAACCGCGCGCTCAGACTCTGCGGGCTCTGCAAAGACCCTCTTGGGCTGTGAGAGAGGACAAACAAAAGCAAACAAGTTCTGTTAACTCCGCAAACGCTTTGAGCGCTTCCTGCACTGGCCCGAGCTGCACACCAGGCTCATCGTCGACATGAGGGGGGGTCGCAGAGGGGTCGTCAAGGATGAGGCTGAGCTTGAACAAGTCGCTAACGAGAGTCAAATTCAAATCCGAACGCCGCTCCGCGTCGCAATTTGCGTTCAGCCCCAGCCGCTCGTGGCGCTCCGCATGCGGGAGAGAGTTGACGACGTCTCGCAGCGCTGCAAGCGACGACAGGCCCGCAGACGCCTTCGCACCGGCGAGAAGCTCCGCTGCGGTGGCGGAGGGGACGGCGTAGCGCGACGCGAGCAGCGGCACGATCTTTTGGTCGAATCTGTTAGTGAAACGCGGCCAGTACACGAAGCTGCCAAGCGCAGAGTGGAAGGACTTGACGTCGAGGTCTTTAACCTTTTTCGTGCCTGTGCGGTCGGCGCTCCGCTGAATGACCCGCACGGCCATCGTCGCATCCTGCGCTTCCACGCCCGACGCGCCGATGGAGCCAAACCTTCCAAAGCGCGCGCGCCCTGTCAGCACGGCATTCATTACGACCGCGCTGAGCGCCAAAGTGCGCCACTCTTTGTTCGGCAGCTCGTCGATGGCGTCGACGGACACGCACGCAGCGGACGCGAGGACGTCTGCGGCGAACGTGTAGCTGTCGGGGTCGTCGAAGATGACGCAGGACGTGTCGAGCATGTCGCTGCTGACGCAGCCTCCTTTAGAGCAGATAATGAGCCGATGCGCGGGGTCAATCCGTTCGGGGAACGCGACGTTGAGCAACCGGCGGAGGAGGGAGGGGTTGGCGTCGGCGTCGAGGGCGATGACCCAAGAGCCATTGACCTGCGCCGTCGAGATGGTCGCCAACGCTAGGTCTGCCGCAGCAGGGAGGAGGGACACGACATCGACTGCCGGCTTGCGGCCGCTGAAGGCGTTGGTGATGCGGTCGCGCAGGTCCGCGCTGCTGCGTTGGGTGACATAAACAACTGGCACGAGCGCGGGAACAACAGCCGCCACTTGAGAGAAATCTATTGGCGCGCGTAGCGCTGACACAAGGTCGGGTGAGAGGATGTCAGAGACGAAGAGTTGGACGGAGGGGTACATGCGGTCCTCCCGCAGCAGCCGCATGACGAGTAGCTTCTCAAAACGCGAAACTGACGACTCAACGTCCGGCAGCGGCAAGCGCTCAGGCGCTTCTGCGTCCAGCAACCTCCGCCACGCGGTCTCGTTGCCCGCAAGGGAGTCGAAGAGCTTCTCGAGGCCCTTGTGGGACTTTGACAGCGCCAAAGCAGCAATTTGGACGGGCTGCGGCAGCCACTTGTTGATAGGCTTCTTGGGGAGGTCTTGGGCAGCGAAGGCGGTGGTGGTATTGGCGTTGACAAAGTAGCTCAGGGCTTCATTTTCTGTTAGCGCTGGGGCGCAGGCCACGCGCAGAGCCGCCAAGAAGGCGGCGAGGAAGCGTAAGTGGGTGGGGAGGTGGAGCGCAAACAGATGCCCCGTACCGACCAACAGCGCGCGCTTGATGACCTCCCCCCTCTTTGACAACGCTGCCGACGACGGGGGACCCGCCGCAAGCCACGCGTTTGCGACCGTGGCGGTAAACTCCGACAGCGACGGGCGCGGGATGACCCACCCCGCCCCAACTCCGCGAGCGGCTGCAGCGTGGAGGGCCTTAAAGAACTCAAAACTACGAGACGCATTTGCAATCAGCGGGCGCAGGTCGTCGTACGCCGCCAACTCAAGCCGCGCGACGCGCGCATGTGCGCCCACGAGTTGCCGCTTCGCTTCCTCCTCGCGCTTTTTAGTCACAGCGAGATCTTCCACGCGCGCCATGTCTTCGAGGAAATTGGGGGCGGACATTGAGAGTACCCGCAACAAAGCGTCCCCAAACTCTTTAACCCGCCGCGACAGCGCGCAGACGTCACGCCGTGCGTCCGAGAGGTCTTTGAGCAACTCGCGCCGCTCAATGTCAGCAGCGACGTGGAGAAACGCAAAGTCGACGCCGTCGGGGGTGAGCGCCATGTCGATGCGGTTGACGCATCGCGCGAATGCAGCGTCGTCGAGGACAGACGGGGACGCTGCGGTGAGGATGAGGCTCACGCGTGGCGGGAGGTTGACCTTGCGGCGCCCCACGTCGACGACTGTCGCAGAGTCGCTGCGGCGCTCAATGCGGAGCAACTGGAGGTCCACGACTGCGCGCAAAATCGACGGTGCGGGGTCCTCAACGACGATGGTGCGGCCGTTAGAAATCGCCTCATCGAGCGCGAGCTTGAGGGCCTCCTCATCCCTCATTTTGGCGGAGTCAAACAAGAAAGCAATATCGGGGTTGCGGCGCACCCAAGACACAAACACGCGCGCAGGGTCGACGACGAAGGGCACCATGGCTGAGCGGAACGCAATGCCGACTGTCTCCAACGCCGCACGGTCTCTGAGCGTGCCGTCGATTTGCCAGCCCTGCAGCTCTGCCTCCTCCACAAGGAAGCTGAGCGCATCCAACTCTTGCGACGATCGAAGCGACGCAACTGAGGCGTCGCGCTGCACCCCGCCCACGAGGCGGTTGCGCTGAGGGAGCGGCAGCGACCCCCCAAAGCAAAGAAATGCAGCGACGGAGGCGGAGTCGGCGAGGACGGCTGCCAAGTGCTCGTCGCAGACTTCAGCAACCCTCTGCCAGTTTGTCTTCTCCATGGGCAGTGACGCAACAAGGGCATGTGACGCGTTGAGGCGGCGCTGGAGGTTGTCGCTCTCATGGGCGAGGGACTTTTTCAGGGCGGTGAGGCGCTCGTAGGACGTGCTGAGGCGGTCAAGCTCCGACTGGGCCTTTGTGTAGTCGACCGTGACAACACCAAGCTTTGTGTTCATTCTGCGGCAATTAGATGAAGGGAGGGTCAAGACACACTTGAAGAGGTTCTTTTGGATGTTCTTTAGCTCCGCTAGCCGAGGCTGGATGCCTTTGGCGACGTCGTGGTACGCAAGGACGTTGCGCGACCAAATGAACAGGCTGCCGGCAATGCGGGACGCGCGTACGGCGTTCTCGAGGGTGAAGTCCTTCGAGTCCGTGTACGGAGCAAGGAGCTCAATCGTCTCCGCGTTGACGCCGTCCTTGTTGAAGTCCATCAACGTGCGGAGGAACGTGTTTTCCATCATCATCGACATGGCAAACACGTACGAGTCTTTGAACGTTTTGCGGCCGCCGTCAAACGACATCTCAAACCGCACGACAGGGCGCTGCAGCAGCAGCAACATGGCGTCGAAAACAAACTTGATAACGAGGGGAGGCTTCTTCATCGACCTCAGCGTCGACAAGTCCTTCCCGCTCAATGACTTGACGGAGTTTTCTGCTTCCTCTATCCAAGGGACAGTCCCAGCCAACGCCTCGTCGATGTCCTTCTTCTTCGTGTCCAGCTCAGTCTGCAAGTCCCCCATCAGCTTGCGCTGCTCCGTCACTTCATGCCGCTTCCTCTCCGCCACGATCGTACACCGCAATATCTCCCGCAGCATGTCCGCTGATTCCTTCGACGTTTTGGACAGCGCAACGGTCCCATTTTCAACCAGCTGAGAGGCGGAGTTAATCGCGTCCTCCGCACCCTCAAGCCGCTGCTGTGCCTTTCCGACCCGTTCCAGCAGCGCCGACAGCTTGTCTGCGCGGACTTTGTACAGAAGCACAAACTGTGAGACGAAGTTGACGAAGTGGGCGACGCTGAGGAGGCGCCCTTGCTTGTCCATTACCGATCGCGAAGTGACGGCGACGGACGCCAACAGTGCAGCGACTTGTTGCTTCGAAACGCCGTCGGACTCGAGTTTTGCGCCGAGCGCGCTGAGCGTGTGGCTTGCCACCTCTTCATACGCCTCGACCCCCCAAGAGTCGACGATGCGGATAGTCGCACGATGAAAGAGCGGAAATCTGAGAGCGATGGATGCAAAGTCAACGTCTGAGCGCATGACGATCACGGCATGCACGTTGCCGCGCAGCCGCTTTGACAACATTGCCTTCGCTTCACTCTTTGTGACGCCAATGCCTCGCCGTGTTGTCGCAGCCACCGCTTGAATGTCCGCCAGCATCGCTTCAATGTCTTCGGGTGCCACGAGGCCGCCCAACTCTCCCGAGGTCGACAACGTTGAGAGCACCCGGAGGTTGTGGTCGGAGATGGCGTGCCCGAAGAGAATGACAGCGCAGGGGGAGGACGACACGCCGGCTCGAATGGCGACGGACACAACATCGATAGGGTCAGCATTGGCGAAGATGAACGGCTTGAGGCCAGCCGCGTAGGCTGTGGCGTATGCGACAGTCTCTACAGGGTCGTGAGCTGGGGCGAGGTACACGATAGGGGACGCGCTTGGGTCAGCCAGCGCAATTGAGGCATGGGCTGATAGGATCAAGGACGAAGTCGAAACAGAGAAGGGAGCTAGCAGAAGCGGGACATGGCGGTTGTACTTCCGGATCGTCTCCATGGCGTCACACAGCTTGCCGCGGAGGTCCTCCAAGCTTCGAACGGCTTCGAAGGAATGGCCGTTCGGATAAACAAGTGCCCCATCTTGAGTTCCGTCAGGTTGCGACTTTTGGGCGATTGTGATCTTTGAATTGACAAACCACAGCGAGGGGGGCTGACTGGGGAAGCTCAGCACCGAGACGACCACGCGGGACACTGCGTCATCAATAAAGAGCCTGTCCCGATCCTGTTGAAGCTCGTCAGAATAGCAGCGGCGAGCAGCTTCAGCCCACATGGAGACAGAGGAGTCCGAGAGAGGGCGAGTGAGTGCGTGGTCACCAAGAAGAAGAGTGTGAGTGAGGATCCAGATGGAGTGGAGAGTTGTGGGGCGAAGGCGGAAGGGGGAGAGTGTTGTGGAGTCACGGATCATGGCGTGGAGAGAGACGGAGGCAAGAACGAGGGCAGAGATGGTGTTCGACGCTGGAGGAAGCTCTTTGGAGGCAATGACAGTGTGGACGAACTTTGAGAGGATTGTTGTGAGAGAAGGATCGGAGGGGTTGCCGCAAACAATAGGCGCGAGCAGCGACTGCAGCCTCGGCGCTAGAGTCGTTTTGCGCGACGTTGTGATGGCGGCGACAAAGTTGATGTCCACAAGCTGCTTCAATTCGCCGACTCGCTCCAGATGGTACAAGGACTTCTCGCCGACAGCCTGTCGCAGTAGCTCCACGGGGCAGTTGTTGGCCGACCCGGCGGGCAACGCATTCAAGTCTTCGACAAAAATAAGGGCTCGGCGATTTCCAAGAGGACCATAAACGCTTGAAGAGCGTCGCTCCAGAATGGAGTCCATGACCGCTTGAAGAGTCGCCGCTGTGTGGGACGCATCCGAAGGAAGCGTCAAGCTAATGCGATCCCGTTGGAGAATCGAATAAGCAGTGAAAGCAGCAGACTTTCCAACACCTGGAGGCCCAGACAACAGCGGCGGAATGTTGGCGGCGAGGAAGGCGTCGAGTAGGCCATGTGCTCGAGTAAGCTCCGCCGAGCGCACGATGAAGTGATTCGTCGACGTTGCGAACGACGAGGGGTGCACGACATTGTCCCATCGCTCCCACTCCCTCGTCTCATCACCGAGGAAGAAGTCGTGAAGACTATCAGATGGCCCAATGTCGGGCAAGGCGTCTGCATTATTGTTTGTCATGATCAGCTTGCAGAACCGCTTCCTATCCTCATCGCCCAGAGCTCCTGCAATCGTCCAGCAAGCTACAAACACGACGAGTCGCTGGAGCAGTGACTCCGTCAGCCCAGACTCAACCTCCGCAGACGCGGCGATGGAAGCTTCCAAAAGTGCTAGAAAGTAGCGAGCAAGGGCGCCAGTGCTGACTGAGAGGATGGGCGTGGCTTCGACAGATACGAAGTGCATGGCGTCATCGACAACCTTGACGATGAAGGCGCGCACGAAATCGATGTCGGTGTTGCGGGAAAGCCACGCGTCGATAATGCCGCGCCACCCAACGGTTCGCTCAGATAGTGCGACAACATGCAAGCGGGCTGTCGCAGCTGGCGACAAGTCGGCGAGAGTGTTTGACTCAAACAATATCCGAAGCGGCGACCTGCCTCTTTCCCCAAGCGGCGACGTGAGTGCGTCTGAAGAGAGCAGAGGCAGGAAGAAATCAACAAGGGCTCCAGGGAAGGGTCCATCAAAAATTACAAAATTAGAGAGCGGAGACTTGCTTGACGCCGCATCTCCTCGCCTCAGTAAAGCACCCACTAATCCGTCGGCCCATTCGCCAGAGGCAGATGCCTTGCCAAAGATTTGCTCTTGTGTCAAAGTCGAGGGGAAGAATCGTGTGAGCAACATGCGGGGGGCTTTGACAGACTCGCTCACGCCAGCTTGCGTCCGCGGGCGCTTCGGCGACGTCGCCACACCAGATTTTGATCCCGCGAAGATGGTCGTGACCAAATCGATAGCGGTTGACTTCCCTGAGCAAGGGGGGCCGACAACTGCAACGACGTGGGAGGTGGTAAGGGCGTCATGCAGATGCGCGAACTTGATGACGGTGCTGCGGCTGGCGCAGAGATCGGTGCGGCGCAACTCGTCGGCAATGAGTTCCTCCGAGGGAGGCGTAAATGAAGGGCTTAAACGGATTCGGAATGTCTCCTCCAGAAGCGAAGAGAAGCGAGAGGCATCGTCGGGGGCCATGGCAGGAAGCATCAACTCACGGAGACGTAACATGACGAACTCCTCTTCGCCTCCAGCAAGAGAAGCGACCTCGCTGTCGCGATCAGCGCATTTTCGAACGACAGCCATTGGAACCGCCATGGACGAGCAGAACTGACGAAGCGAAGGCGTTTGATCTCCGAAGCAGTTGAGGATGGCGTCGATCTTGCGAGCAATGAGTCTCCCGCGTCTGAACCCAACAGCTGTGAGGATGATCTCAATCACAACAGCTCGCTCCACAGGCTGCGCGAAGCACGTCCGCGTCACGATCCGCAAAGCATCTGGCAGCCGCACGATCTGCGACGCGTTGCATACATGGAGCGTGCCCAACAAGGCCGTATGTCGATCGACAGGAATGGAGAGTGTGTCCAATGTGAGCGATCGTTTTCCCTCTCGGAGAGCATAAAGGACGGCAGACACAGTACTGGCCATAACAGAGAGAACGCCAGCGTCAGCAGCCGAGAGGCCCCCGAAAATGAGCCAAGCGCCCGTGGCCACAGCACTCTTGATCATTCGCTGGAATCCAAAAGCTGTGAGACCAACATAACAGTCTATTGAAACAACAATACGTGCAAGGGCACTCGCAGCTTCGCGTAGTACCGTTGCCTTTCCGCTTGAAGCAGCGCCTGAGATGGTGGCCATAGAAAGCCCATGCACAGCATCCAGCGCAAAGAGAACGGATCTGGAAGAATTTGGGGTGATAAGAGGGCTGGCGCGGGGGCTGATGTACTCGTCCGCGTATTCGAAGGTCCCATCACCCCATCCGCACGAACAATCGTCGGTGTTAGCTGCGTAGTAGAATCGAGGCTGTCGAGCCCAATCGAAATCTGACTTGTCGCGCACCTTTCGCTCGACAAGCTCTTGAACTCCATCCCTGACCAGGTGAGTGGTACCTCAAGACACAAACTAGACCTCTGCTCAATGAGAACAACAACAAAGGTCTCCGTCTTGATTCGCTCAAGCTTGTCGAGAGACTCAAAGGCTGCAGCTTTGTCGACCGCCATCTGCAGATTTGATGTCGTCTTCTTCAACAAGTTTGACATCGCATTCTTGTCCGTCCGAAACTGCACGAGAGCCCGCTCGCAGTCCTCCGTCCAACGGAGGCGCACCCCAAGCAGCGACACCTTTGCGCATGAGAACAAATAGACACAAATCATGTGCACCTGCATCGGGTATTTTCGATTTGTAGAGTCGAACAAGGAAGAGTTGAAATCCATCGATGCGAGGCGAATAAGAGACTTGATGGTATTCTTGATGGAAGCTTGCAATTCGCCAAGCCACGCCCCACCACTCTTCGCTTCGGGGAAAAACAAAAGATCTACAGTCTCACCATCAAGGCTGACGATTTGCCGCACACGACTTGAGTCGACGCGATCAAACGCGAGGGCATGGACACCAGGGAAGAGCATTGAGAGGTAAGGTTTGACTGCTGATGGTGAAGCTGATTGCGAGACGACATTGAGGAGGTCACCATTGCTGAGGAAAAAGTATCTTGGAAACGTCAGACGCTTCGTGTCCAAGTACGTGGACAGCGACTTGTCGATATTTTCAAATTGCTCCCTCAGCGAAGGTAACACAACGTAGAGCCCGTCGGACCCACAACAAATGTCCAAGATCTTACGCGTTTGATACGCCTTCCGGACATTCTTGAGGTAATTCTTTTCAACCTTTGCAAATCGTTTCCCCTCAAGCGCTAATTGCCTGGAGCCGTCGATATCATCGAAGAGGCCCTTCAGCCGGACATACACAGTTTGAACTGCAAACCAGAGTTCAAGAGAAGCTTCAACTTCAGCAAGCCGTCCCACCCATTGCGCCAACTCCGCGAAAAAGGGTTGGGACTTCGTCACTTCCGCAAGCAACTGGCCCAGAGTGACTTGGGTGGACGCAAGCCGCTCGAGGATGTTGCTCACGTCACTGCCGCTGAGCAAAATGTTACCCCTGTTCTTGAAGTCGTGAAAGTTAAGAGTCTCTTCGCTCCACTCGGCTGCGATGCGAGCCAACTTGCGCTCGATAATCGCTTCCTTGGATGCAACGCTCGCAACGTCGTCAATCACAGAGGCAAACGCAGGGAGATCAAGATCCAGTAGATGTCCAAGCGTGAGCGACGAAATATCCTTTCCCTCTCCAACAGCTTGCATGCCGAGCACCATCAAATAGTGCCGCGATCGCATTGCCTTGTTGCCAAGCTTGCGGAGACATGGCACGGTCTCCGAGAGCGAACTCACGAGCTCTGACAAGCTGCTGTACACCGAATGGTCAGATGCACTCTAGAGGAAGGTTAGTTAAGTGAAGGGAGCATCTCACTACCTTGGGAAGAGAGGCGAGGGCGAGCTCAGTGTCCAGAATAGCTTGGCATATCGCGTCAGCCCTTGACTGAAGAGCCGACATCGGGATGGTGCGAATACTCTGCGACATGTCGTATGTCTTCACATACAGCGTGAAAAGAGGTTCCAACACGCCAATCAACTTGGCGACACGAGCGAGATCAGGACTGCGGGTGTGGCCGAGGTTGACTAATTCTTCCCGATCGTTTAAAGTTCGCAGGCGGCCGGCTAGACCATCACACACAGTCTTGTGTCGTGACGCACGAGAAGCTGCTTCATTGATAGAAATCTCAGGTTCCAGAGGCCCAGACTGATCAAACTCGCGGACGAATCGTTTGATCTCAATCAGGAGAGAAGTTGAGTCGTTGCCAAGAATACGCTGCAGCTCCGGCTTGCGCTTCGCAATCGCTTCGTTTGTAGGCGGCACCGCGTTGAGCAACTTTGACCACATCGCCTGCATGTCCTCGACTGTTTCTTCCTCTTCTTTGGTCAAGCGCACTTGATATCGTGACAGCAAGTTCATGATATCTCTTACGGGCCAAAGCTTGGCTTCAAACTCGGCATCTATCCGCTTGATGTCGGCAAGCAGTCTGACCACTTCGTCAAGGTCGTTAAAGTCTATAATCGACTTGCTCAGTCGCTGAGTTGCAAATAAAACGAACTGCTGCAAAGTGGATAATTCCATCCTTGCTCGAGAAAGCAAAGCCCGCGAGAACAGGCTCTTCCATGCCGCCGCCTCAGCTCTGAGGGAGTTTTTGATTGGAAGCGTCTTGAGAGATATGCAACCAATGTTGTGCACCGGCGCTATGCCGAGAATCTCCTTCTCAACGTCAGTGTAATGTCTCAGAACCTCTGAGAAGTCATCCATGGATGGGTTGCGAGCAAGAAACAGGTCATACGCTCGGCTCTTGTCTGTCGCCCAGATGTGATCAAATCGGCGGAAGAGCTGCAAATGCTCTGTGACATTCTTCTTGACCTGCTCAATGCTGCCGGTGAGGAAGAGGACAACCTTCACGATTTCCTTGTCACCTGCCAGCCAAGTGAAGAAAGAAAAGTCTGAAGCCTCCCCGAGAGCGTCCACTCCGCCATGAGTTGGGTCTGCCCCTTTTGCCCACCAGTTGATGTCCTTTGTAGACTTGAGTACAAGCGACGCCACTTGATTCACTGCCTCCTGTATCTCCTCCAAACTCGGTGTCAGCGACACGTTAGGAACAGAGAGCTCGACGTCGACTTCAAAGAAGGGATGCTCGACGAAGAGGAAGCCACCGCTCATGCGGGAACCAAGCCTCCGCTTCATAAGAAACAGAGTGTTCTTGACCGCCGTTCGCACCGCCACGTACGTGAGCTTGCCGTAATGCTCCCTCAGATGGAACAGTTCATTCTCGTCGACGGTGTTGTGTGGTGGAGGAAGACCGTCTCGGAACGTGACAAGAACAGCAACCAAGTCTGATAGTGCCCTTTCGATCTCAAGCGAGCGCTGCTCAATAATTCTTGTCCGATCCGACACGAACTCGACCTGCTTCGAGATGAATTGCTGCAGTGTCCACGTTTGATGGGCAGGGAACTGAATCAGAGCAACCTTTGCTATTTCTGTGAGGTTGCGCTGCACGCGATGCTCAATGATGTTGTACAGCGCATGGAAAAGGTCCGATAGTCGAGCAACTCCGGCGCGGATAGAAGACACATAGGCATCGATGTTCATGGACTGCCAAGTGAGGGATTGAAGGCCCGGCTTGATGCGCTTCTCAACATCGACAATGTGAGCCTTGACAAGAGTCGCAAGGGACGGGTCCACCCGCTGCATGATTGTGTCAAATTCTCGCAGGGCGTGCTGAAGAATGCTGAAGTGGTGCTTGAACTTCTCCTCCTGCACGGCAATCGAAAGAGCATGCGGCGGCACCTCAAACCCCATGCGCTGAAGGCACCGGGTCTCCCTGATGAGCCTCATCACCTCAGGATCGAAATTTACAAACAGCCGGCCACCCTGCTCATTTAGTGCTCGCACGCGACGCGGTGTGCGTACCTGTGGATGGCGCACCAACAGCGTTGCCTGCAAGCCCGTACGCGCAACGTCAACGGTTCTTGTCCACGCAGCCAGCCACATGTTTTCGAATTCGACCAAGGCACGGTTGATTCGATTGTACAGGCGAATGCTCTTGATGTACTCCTGCCATGTCAGCGTGCGTACAGGCGGACGAAGACCTTGCTCTCGGCAAACGCGCTCTTCAAAGATTTGCACTTGCGCATGGGAATTTCGATTCGACGCATGAGCGTGCGAGCCCAGGCGATGTTAGACGCGACGGGAGGGACGTTTCGGACGACTGGGGGGTTCTTCTTTTGTCGCTCGTAGAGGTCTTGGACGTCCTTCAGCTCGGAATGGAGGCGGTGGAAGAGGTTGTTGTAAATGTTGTGCACGTCCGACCGCATGACACTCTTCCGCACCACCTCTTCAAAGTTCTCAAACAATTCAAAAGCCTCCACGGCGGACGCGACCATCTTGATGCTCTCTGAAAGTGACGTCACTACCACCGTCTCAAGCTCCGACACGTTGCTTTGAAATTCGACGAAGGACCGCTCAAACTCCCCTGTGGTCAAGTCAAGGGGGTCTGGACAATCTCCAATCAACCTCGCACTCGCGACTTTGAAGGCATGAGCGTACGTCTCAATGCTTTCAATCGAGAGCTTCACAAGACTTTCGAACTGTTGAGTCGCTGTGAAATAGTCTCGAAGCTTCAACAATCTCCGCTCGAAAATGTCAAATCTCTGAACACTTGCAGCCTCAGCAACCTCCGACTGCGGCCGCGACTTGAACGCCGCCCGAAGTTTGTCCTACCCAAGTGTCAGTCACTTGTCAACTTGAGGACGAACTCTCAGCATGTAAAGCTGGCCAATAAACACGCTTTTGACCTTGCCAATCGTCTTGATGCGCTCGAGAGTCTCCGCAACGTCCTGGTGCCACACACCAACATCGCCATTCAGATCTCGCTTGCAATTCAAAATGGTCATGTTGGCAATCTTGAGGAACAACGCAGATATCCGGTCGGGGGCACTGTATAATTTTGCTACAGTGCAGAGCGTGAAGACCATTGACATCAAAGACGGGAGGGTGTCAATAATGGAGGACGGCGACCCTGAAAGAAGTGGCTGCATGCATTTCTCGAGAGCGGTCAGATACTTGAGATTGTCCTTCGCCTCGTTGAGCGCCTCCGTCAGCATTGTGTCCACCTGCTTCCAGCGCTTCAGATGCTTCGATTTGATGTTGTTCAACACTCCCAGAGCTGCCTTGCTCTCTTTCAGCTTCAGCTCTTCTACGATGCAATTCAGCTGAACGACTCGCTGCCTCCAAGCAGCCAACTCATCTGCGACAGACAAGTCGTCTACCGCACCGCCGTCTCGGACAGCTTCGCTCAGAGCGGACTCAATCACGGACATCCATTCAACGATCAACTCTGGACATATTAACCCAGTCAACGCGAAAGTGACATCAGCGCCCCCACAACCACTTACCTTCGCAATGATCAGCAACCGCATGGTCTCCGCGACCCCCTCCCTTAAAATTGAGCCTCGGATCGGGTCGGCGCAAGATAACGCTGTTGCTTGGGGCTTCCGACGCATGCGTCAAAGACGTAGTCAATGCGCTTGCACAGGAGAGGAAGTCCCTAAAGCTGGCTCATCAATGACTCTTCACAGCGGAACAAACCTCTCCTCGAACTCGGAATCAGCGGGGGGGACAATTCGCTGCGAAAGAGAAGGAATGATCATGCCAAGGACATCGTTCATCGAATCTAATGCAGGAAAAGCAAGTTCGCCCCAGCTAATGAGCTCGTGGAAATTTAAGCTGTCGACTTCTCCGGCTGCAACGCGGATGAAATAAATGGCTGCGCCACGCACTTGAACAGAGTCTGCGTCTGCAGTGACTATCAACTTGACTGGCTCTGTCGATAATGATGATGGAGACTGAGATCTGTCGATGTCGAATTGATTACTCGACATTTCAAGAGACATCGTCGGACTCTTCACGTCGTAGACCTATGAAAGTCAAAAAATGCAAGAGAGGCCATTACGGGCACATAGATGATTATCTTCGCAACGTTTCCGAGGAGAAAATCTTTAACTTTTTGTGCAGTTGATGTCGAGACCAGATGATCAAGGACGTCAGGAACCGGAACGTCCAAAACGGCTGCAGTAATTCCTGCTAAGGCCTTTACGGCAGAATCTGATGATAGTGACAGTGAGAGCTTCAGATCTCGAGTCGCATCAGCTTCCATTACCTTTGAAGGACCTGTTAACGGATGATGTGAAATGGCTTTGGTAGTTTAAATAAACTAGCTGTTAACAAAATTTGATTGCAGAAAAAATCTGAACGATAAATTCTCTAGATTGCAGGCTGAGCTAGACAGAAAAGGTCTTTACTCGAAAATTGACTAGATTGAATCGCCGAAGCCAGGGCACCCACCACATTCTTAACAAAATTGTTTAATTTTATTTGTCATCGGAGCAGAAATATGACCTCTTCGATTGTGCAATATGACTACAACCCAACTGATGACACACAAATAAAGGCAATCAAGGTCAATTACGTCTCATGTTCCTGACATCGAAGGGCGACGTTGTTGTTATCCTGAAAGAAATTGACGGCGGCTGGACTCTTGTCAAGAATCCGTCGGGAGCGGAAGGATATATACCAACATCATACCTCGGGGCTCTAGAGGACTCAAAACCTGCTGAACCGCCTCCTGTGCAAATCGATCGTATCTCTTGCTCAATGGCGTAATGTTGCCAGGCACTTCTGGCGCTCAACGAAGATCTGGCCGTTCCTCTACGAAGGTGGCATACTCTGACTTGCAAAATCCAAGCGATACGACTGAAAAGCCTCCAGTTGCCGAGCCAATTGACGAGGTTCAGAAATTTGGTTATTTCTAAGGATGCAGAATCCCGTCAGTGATATTGCCGACAGGCTTCGGACCCCGTATTTTTCTGAGATGGCAAAGAAGTATGGCGAAGGGCTGCAATTGTTCGAAAGGTTCCTCTGGTGGGCGGACAAGCAGGGAGACTTCTTCATGGCGTTTTCCTTGTCGATCAAGGAGTCGCTGCCCAAACTCAAAGGGCTTGGAGAACAGTCAGCGCATTTTTGCTCACTTTGTAACGTCACAAGTGGTGTCGGTGCTTGCGTTGAGATCGTCGCCGCGCAGATGCAGGAGGTTGCTGACGACTATGAAACTGGGCAGCAGGACACAAGTGCCCTCTGTGAACCTATGTTTGCATACCTGAAGAGCTCCCGAGAGGAGCTTGCGAAAGTAATTGTCGGGGTTGCTCCGTCTGATTGAGTAGATGGCTTCAGAGGCGACTGTGTTAACGAATGAACTCGTGGCTGCAAGGCAGCAGCACGACCACGCCAAGGCGAGCTTTGAAAAACATTGCAAAGAGCTCGTATCAATGATTGAGTCTCTGGAAGCGGCGGAAAGAGATGCGGCAACAGCGCCACAGAATGCCAATCTGGCCAAGGCGATGTAGCGCTCTGTCCGTCTGATGGAGCAGAGTGCGCAGCGAATGATTGAAATCTACAAGGCATCGTCGCAATGGAACCAGTCCTGGCTCTATGTTTTTGTTCTTATTCCAGCAGCAACTACAGAACGGCCGTGGACACTATCAACCAACTTGAATTGAAGGTTGACCGGGAAATGAAGATGAAGTTCGCCGTGATTGATGTGCTTGTTGCCTTGCTCATCGCGCAGCGTCTGCGAGAGATGGAAGCTGAGAGAATTCACATGTTTCAGAACACGACTCTTCATTTCATGATGATCCAACACAAGGTCCTCTCCCAAGCGGCGGAGGCAACGAAGAAGCATTTTGAATCGCACCCGACCATTGATTGCAGTAACGATATGTTCGCAAGCCATTCAGCACAGCATGACACAAGATAGCGTCAAATTCATAGGGTCTTTCGACATCGAGCGGCCGATGCCCACGAGCACTCGGTATAGACCTTTTCTTGTGAAGGACAAGGATTTCAACCATTTTACCCCCTTGGACTATGAGACGATGAGGGGATTTGTCAGCAAACAAGTGCCCAAGTGTGTCCATGTTTTCTCATCAATGCAGGGTTCTCGGATCAAAAACTGGAAAAAGAGGTACATGGTCTTGCACGGAAAGTTCATTTTCTATTTCAAGACTCCATTGGTTTGCCCAAACTCTCTTGCCTGAGTCAGGAAGAACGTGAATTTCAACTCTTCGAGAGAGGTCTTGCATTCACCCCAAGCAGAGCTCGCGGTTTCCTCCTTTGTGGTGTCTCTGATCAGGGCAGGGTGTTGTGCCTCTGTTTCGTTGCCAGGTGAAGGTCGAAAAGAGTCTTCTTGGAACTGTTGTACGAGTGCTGGGGACTGAAAAGGGAGGACTCGGCCGTCACGAGAGCTTCAATTTGAAATTCGACAAAGACTCAGAAAAAGCGGAGTGGATCGAGCGAATGCAGGTGTGATGTCTTGAATGCGTGCAATTTGGTGATCCAATAGGAAACCATCGGGAAGGTTGCTTCCGCTGAGGAGGAGGATGATTGACGTGGTTGACACTCGTGCACTAAAGTTTAATTTATTATTGTTTAGCGCAAAGAAAATGAAAGCGCTGTTTTATGACTCATACGACCTCAATGCGATCAAGTTGAGAGATGATTTGCCCAAGCCGTCGCCAACTGCAAATGAAGTGTTAATCCGAGTTTTCAACGCTGCCCTCAATCCTGTCGATGTGAAGATGGCCAAGGGCTACCTGAGCTTGGTGTCCTCTATCAAAGTTCCTGGTTTCGACGTCTCTGGTGTGGTTGATGCAGTCGGTACCTCAGTTTCTAGATTTTCCGTCGGTAACAGAGTTCATGCCATGGCCCATTTCCGCAAGTGTGGAACTTGTGCCGAATATGTTGTCGTCGATCAAGATTATGTCGCGCAAATGCCAGAAAACATGCCATTCCCTGATGCAGCAGCTATTCCCCTTGTATTCGAGACTTCCCTTCAGGCTCTTCGTGAAGTGGATTTGAAATCTGGTGAGTCCATTCTCGTTTTGGGCGGCTCCGGCGGCACTGGCACTGCTGCGATCCAGCTTGCAAAAGCTATGGGGGCTACTGTGACCGTCACTTGCAGTGAACGCAACAGCGAGCTTTGCAAGACCCTTGGGGCTGTGGAGACGATTGACTACACCAAAGACGACTTCGGGACCCGCCACGGCCAGTTTGATGTTGTGTACGACTGCGTGGGTACCCGCGACAACTTTGACAAGGCCAAAAATGTGTACAAGAGAGGAGGCCGCTTCGTCACTATTGCCAATGACAACGAAGGACCTATCAACCTCGGACGCATCCTGAAAGTCGGCGGGTCCATGCTTTCAAGAAAAGTCGGCTCTCTCTTCGGCGGCCCCAACTTCACCACGGTGACTTGCTGGACGAGCGGACGAAATCTGGAGATCATTGACAAGTATTTTGCTGAAGGCAAGGTCCGTGCTATCATTGACTCGACCCACAAGCTGGAGAACTTCAAGGAGGCATTTGAGCGACAAGCCAGCAACCGTGCGCGGGGTAAAGTTGTGATTTGCGTTGCAACTGAATAAATCTGTCGAATCGTGTTCGCTCACCTTCGTTTTGGGTAACTTGTCAACTACATATCTGTGACAGCTGTAGACGATGAACATATTCAATATTTTGTCATATTACATGAACACTTCGAGAAATGAAATAAATACATCAACAAAATGGCGCTACGAAGCCTTCGACAAAAGAAAGAACTCCGATTCAGACTTCAAGGTCAGCTCAACCAGACAAGGCTCTACGGAGGACGTGAGGAGGATCTTGTACCGTCCCATCAGACATTGCACCGACAAGAGCGGCACGCTGGCGTCGCTCTCCGAGTCCGACGACGGTCTGATCCCTCGGATGACACGCCGTCCTGAAAGAAGGCTGAAGACGGAGACTCGATCGTCGAGAAGGAGGTAGAGGTAGCGGTTATTGCATTCAAGACTGATCTGCAGTCGTCAGGATGACAAGAACACAGAGACGTCAAATGAAATTCTTGACAGCGCCTCATCGGGAACCGACGTTGGGAAGTCTATGGTTATTCTGGGAGGACGCAATTCGAAGGGGTCTGAGAGCTTCAAAATCGATACAGACAGTGAGCGGCCTGCATGTTACTCAACAACTTGCGACATTCAACCTTTCCCAGGGACATCCGGCTCGCGGACGACTATGACAACCTCGTTGCTGCCTTCGACAAATTTCGCCCCGACAATTGTTCCCTGTCGTCAGCCTGAGGATGTGCAGGGCGTCACCTTGACTGTCTTGTACGAGTAAGTTGTCGATGTGTGTCCTATCAGGACGCCCTTCGCATCAAACAAGAGTGTGTGAAACGTTGCGCCCCTCAAAGGGATGTACGAGTCCGGCCGATACACGGCGAACTGAAGGAATTACTTGGAATCAGGGCAGCAGACTCTGCGGCCGAGGGCATCGACTCCCGTCGAAAACGGCACTTTGCGCAACTTGAGCGTGGAGAACTGCGACTTGAACTTTAACAACTCTGCAGGGTTAACAGAAAAAATGTCGAAACGGACCATCTTCGGCAATCTTGACGAAGTCTTTGTCTTCGGATGCATTCTTTGGTGCGCGGGTTCCGTGAGGGGGAAAGTAGGTTTTGACAGGTGCATTTGACTTCGCCTCAAACGTAATCTCTGCAATGTCGATCCTTGCACTCGTCAGGACGTGGAGAAAGAGAGATTGCTACTGGCACATCCTCGCCGGCACGAAGTAGCCGTCGGCGTCAAAAGAGTCGCAGTCATATTTCCACAGCGCCAACGACCCGCCTGAATCAAGAGACACCAGGTCACTTGAATTTGGGATTCTGCACATAAATATGACAGGGTCCCTGCGTAAGTCAGAGGAAATGAGCAACAACCCACTTGTGGCCGATCATGTACTCAAGCTCGGGTACCTTACCCTTGCGCTCCACTTGCGGAGGGAGTCCAAAGATACAAAGCTTCGTATCTTGAGTGTTCTGCTTAACGATTGCACCGCCACCCATTCCGAGAAGAAACGAGGGTTGCTTTCCACTGACGGTGAATGACGAGTGAAACTCAAGCGAATATATCCTCGAGTCAGCTGCATTCGACACGTTGAGGACTGACACGGGCTCGGTCGTGGACACTGCCTTCTTGACGAAATAGCGGAGGGACTTCGATGACGACTCAGCATCCAGGGGCTTCATCTTTGGGGGCGGGTTCCTCTCTACCACTCGCAGGATGGAAGGGTACGTGATTAACATCAAAACCTCGGGAGGAACAAAGTCGCCCTCTTTTGACATTACCTCAGCGCCGCGAGGATGGCAGAGAGTCCACATGCGGATGCATCCGGTCTCATCGAGAGTGATCAGATTGCTGCAATCCATAGCCCATCGAATGATAACGATTGAGGGGTCCTCAAGAAGGCCCTGCCGCAGAATCACAGGGGGCATGAAGCTAAGGTCAAGAACCCACAGAGACCCATTGTGGGGAGCAACGGCGAGAAATCGTCCGTTCGGCGAAACAACAACTGACCGAAGGGCCATGCCACTCTTTGCGATCCGGACGCGAGTTGGAGTGAGAACAAACGATCTGAAATAAGCCTCTTCTTCTGACAAGGCCTCTGGGGCAACGGAGACAGACTTCGTGTCAACAACGCGAAGCACCGGGATTCCCCCAAAAGACTTCTCCGACGAACCCTCTTGTGTGCGGCTGTGCCAGGACACAAGGGTCTTCTCGACAAGCTCTTTCATGGGAGCAATACTACTGGACGACGAGTCCGAGGCAGGAAGCGCTTCGAGAAGCTGCTCCATCACAGTTTCAGTCAATTTGGCCGTGTCGTCTCCATCCATGGCAAGCTTCTTCATTTCTGGGTCATTCAGAACTGTCTGAACAACCTCATTGGCCATGCCAACAACCATGTCCGCTGACCCTCCAGCGACATATGACTGCATCGCATCGCTCTCAACGATCTTTGTGACAACTTTCTGGACAAGTCCATCCGTTGGAACGACACTGTCCAACGAAGCAAGGGTCTTCAAAGTCTCATCCTGAATCAATTTTTCTGCGACAAGCTTTGCAAGACCCGAAGCAACTTGTGTGGCTCCAGTATTCATCAAGTTTTCGACTTTAGAGTCCTTCAGAGCTGCATCAACTGCTTTTCTGATGACGGTCTCTGCCATGGCTGCACTTAACGCCTGAGTAATGCCCTCAATCTCTGTGTCATTCTGAACAGCTGCCAAAACTGTCTCGACAGACTCAAGCGAATCTTCTGGCAGCGACTTGAACTTGTCGTTGATCAGCTTCGCAAGTGTGACGATTTGATCTTTTGGCAAATTTTCGAGACTCTGCTTCGTATCAGCTGGAGCTACTGAGTTGATCAGAGCCACTGCAGATGCCTCGCTCAATCGATCTCTCATCGAAGGGTCGGCGTGACAAACTCGAACAACCTTTCCAACCAGCTGCTCCAGAACTCGAGCGCTTCCCCCTCGAGCATGCTCTCGCAGGCCGGGGTTAGCGGGAATCATCTCAGAGAGCTGCTTTTTCACCGACTCTTGCACGTCCTTTTTGACAGCATCCATGGCGCCTGTAAGTGCCCCATGTCCTGGGTTCGTCGGAGCAGTCGCATCTCGAAATGCCTGCTCGATGAAGTCGTGGTCTTCTTCCTCATGGCCCCGCTGCTCCTGAGGGTTTGACGCCACTGGCCTCCGCAGTATCTTAAATATTGCCTCCTGCTTGAGGACGTCTTTAGCGAAAACCATTGCAAGCTTGTCCAAATTATTGGCCGGCTCAAAGGCCGTCAGCTTGATGTCGTCGCGCTTTAGAATCAACTCCACTATTTTGTTTGCGAGTTCAACGATGATGGGATCATCGGCAGAGGGCTCACACGACGGGGAATTGTCCAGCACAATAGCAGCAGCATTGTCGAGCGAAGTCGGGGCTTTTTGCGATGCAACTCTTTTCCACAAATTGAAAGTTCCGATGCAATTGGAGAGAACTTCCCGCACGACTTTGCGACT
Organism: Verrucomicrobiaceae bacterium; assembly: GCA_027487435.1. GTDB lineage: Bacteria > Verrucomicrobiota > Verrucomicrobiia > Verrucomicrobiales > Akkermansiaceae > UBA956. The sequence goes on from JAIYDP010000106.1 coordinate 44,245, forward strand.
CAATTCCCTCAACCCCGTCCTCAGCAAAACAACTGCCCCGTCTGTTGCAATGACACCGTCCACGCAATTGAGAGACAGCTCGGCTGCAACAAGAGGTGCGCATTCCAAGACATTCTTCTTGATCTCTTGAGATTGCAATATCCGCTGAGTCGCTTGCTGCTTCAAAAGCGTCTGAATGGCTGCCATCGCTCGAACATGCAAATTAGACATGATTTGCTGGTTCTGAACCATCCAGCGCACGATTGCTGACAACAGACTGCGCCGAGAAGATTCGGAATCGGACCCCTTGTATTTTGCTGAGAAAAACTTCTCGACAAGCTCGAACACGAAGCCCTCAGACACAACGTCGCGACCGCCCTGCTGCTGGATTGCAAACACGGAAGTCTCGTCTGAGAGAATTGCGTGGGTCATCTCTTTCAAGAAATCGGCAACTTTGAGGTTTGCCGCAACTTTTAGCTCAACTTCCAGTCGAGTGTCACGCGAACACTTTTCCCGCACACTATTCGCTATCCACATGGACTTCCGGTCAGCAAAGAGATTCATCTTTCGCCTCATTGCAAAATCTTTGGAGAGCGCTGCGAAAGCAATGTCGGTTGAAGGAAGAAGCGATGCATCCTCATTGTCTTCGATGTCGACAGCAACGTGACTCACGCATATGCGAGTAATCGCGTGAAATATGCTCACTCGCCTATGCAAACGTGATTCTACCTCAGGCGCGTACAAAACGACGAGTTTGTCGAGAGAAGCATCAACAGAGGCCTGGCTGTGAAGTGAGTCTACAAAGGACATGACGTCGAGCTTCTCATGAACATATACGGAGCAGCAAGTGAGCAGTTCGCGTAGAATCAATACTGGTACACAAGGAATCATATCCGAGGGCTTCAAAGTCGTTGACATCAGCTTCAGCAGGGACTGCTCCACAGCCTCAGAAGAATCCTGTCGTGTGACCAACCGAAGTGCGTTGTGCTTCAGGAAAAGTGAAGAAGAGACGCTCACAAAATGACTCAACGATCGGGAGAGCACCTCAGAGGATTCCTCGGGCCATGAGGACCTCAAAAGCTCTTGCTCAGCTTTGCTCGAGATGACCAGGGAGAGCGCAGACTCTCCCTCGATGGGATGAGGCCCGCTTGAGAGTAAGCTGGTTTTAATGTCATCTGGCGCCGCGTGTTGAATAAATCCTCCGAAATCAACAATCAAGGTGCAGAGGGAGTGCTCGGTGTCCAAATCAACAAACTGTTCCAGACTCGGAGCCAACTTCATGCAGACTCTCTGAACGAGCTCCATCCTCAGCCAACCCATGAAGTCGACCTGTCTCAAGAACGTAGCGCTGGGATTGTCAACGGTGCGTTTTAATCTAGAGTGAGGCATCATTTCTAACTTTGCAACCTCGAGCACATTCGACACAACATCGGCAACGTTCTTTTCAAAAATATTATCAGAATTCGCCTTTCCTCCGAATTCGGACTTTGCAAGCATGAACTTCTTTCTTGGATCAACCTCTGTATTCAGCTTCTTTGCAAGTGCAAGCATCGTTTCTGCTCGAGAGCGCGCCACTGTCGCACCACATTTGATGGATTCAGTTGCCAGGCATGAAGAAACGGGACTGATAGTCAATGCAGACAAGCGGTCCATCCTCTCGAGGAAATCGAACAAAGCTGCGATGTCCTCAACGCAATCTGGTGGTGACAATGAAGCAGCAATGACATCATTGAGCAGAAACAAGTTGCCAGTGGTGAGGGAATCCAGAGAATTGACGGACTTGATAATTCTCTTGTTCAGAATCCTATCTAGAAGGGCAGAGAGGGCACCCTTATTGATTCTGTCGAATGTATTCAACTGCTCAACACCAAAACAATACTCTGCGAACTTTAAAAACTTCTCCGTCGTCAGCATCGCTCTCAGCTTCTTGTTTAGAACGGAGTCCTTAAACGCAACAAAACCAAGGCCATGGTCGACAACAAACACCAAAAAACTTGTCATTGCAGCGCCAACAAACTCCACTTGGCTTCTCCGAGGGAGCGCAAGGGACGTCGGGTCCAACAGCTTTCGTTTGAGCTTTTCAGAAGCATCCACCTGGATCCTCTCCCGAATATCAGCGGCGACTAGCTGAATGAAAGGATGAAGTAGCCAGGAGTCCATCGAGATGGGGGTCCTTGGGCTGCAAAGGGATAGCACAAGCCGCAACAACGATGTCTGGGCGGTGCTTTCACTTGCTTGACCCGAAATAAATGTGCTCAGTTGTGTTCCGACATGTTTCAAACTCGAATGTGACGCCCATTCATCAGCAATGGAGGTAGCGATTTCTAGATCCGCAATAGAGTTGGCCACCTCATCGCCCATCAGTGCGGCGAAGCGGGGCAACGAAAAGTTGGCAATGTCGTGAGGGAGTCTTGCAATGCCATTGTTTCGGATGTCGGCAATTTCTTGGAGATCCCACATTGACTGATACCAAACAAGACCCAATGATCTCTTCAAAGAAGCACCCACAGAGAAAACAATGGACTCACTGTCAGGAACGGGCCCTGTTGACGGCTCAAACGTAGGATGAGCTACAGCAAATGACCCCGCAACTGAAGCCAACACGTCGAACAACTTCGATGTAGTTGGATCCTTCTGAAGTGCACTCAAGGCAACAAGGGAAGGAATGCCGTGATTCGCATGCGGTTTTAGCGCACACTGGACTTGGGCCAAAAACGCGCAAGACCCGAGGAGTCGCTCGGACGCTACAAATTCAACGCTTCTCTCTGGAGATGCTTGCATCAACGTGGTGAGGCAAGATTCAAAGAGGGAGCAGCTGACATCTTGCAACAAATTATGTGACGCCTCCACAACGTTCCACCGCTCAAGAACATCATCGATGGTTGTGCTGGAATCAGGGACAAAGTAGCCTGACTCACAGGCGCTCTCCAAAACAGCAAGGACGAACTTCTGGTGCCCAGTAGATCCCGTCCCAGATCGATGCAGCACGTCCGCAGCCAATTTCTTTGACGAATCGACCTCAAGTCGATTCTTGAGTTCGACAATGCTGCTGGTGCTGCTTGTAGAGGACAAAGATTTCTGAAGTTCAGAGGCAATCGAAACAGCTTCTTCCTGAAGAAGCCGCTGAAACTTTCCGGCACACACAATCCTCATTACTCTAACTGCAGTTCTGACCTTTCGAGCAGCTTTGCCGATGCATTCCTTCGCATCCTTGCCAAGTTTCTGAAATGCATGCTTGACTGTATCGACGACAGAGCGAGTCACAGCTGATTTTGGATAGGCATCCCCAAACTTTTGAGCCAGTAGACGGGCGGTTGACAGCACGCACTGCGCGGAAAAGTCAACCAATTCTTCCAGAGGTTGGCACAACTCCCACCAATCTGCCTGAAGAGCTTTCTGGCAGCTTGCAAGTGTTGTGTTTGAGAGCGCAGCGACCTCCTTCAGGTGAAGCGCATGGAATGCGTCGACATCTTCAATAGAAAATGCCAGGACAAACCAAACTACATCAATGACATCAAATTCACGGATTCGCCGCAGCGATGCTGCGCATGACGTCTGAACGTTTGCTTCGAGTGCAAGAGCGCATTCAATTGACAGGAAGTAGGATGCAGACGCCTTGAGAGAGTCCGCAGCGGGGGTCGACAAGTCCTTCAAAGAAGTCAGGGTCGCAACAGCGTCTGGTGGCATTGTCACGGAGCTCACAATTCTTTCTGAGTATTGCTTCAGAACAGCAGGTGACACATTAAGACCAGCTTGCATCTGCTCAGTAAGATGATGAACGTCGGCAAGTTGACGAATATGAAGCTTCTCGACAAATGCGCATCGAGCCAAGTTTCCAAGTATTTGATGGACAAAAGGCTGACTTCCAGAACCCTCGGATGAACTGGTTCGCGCTTCTTTTCTTAGCAGGTACGTTAAGTAGCCCCATACCAGAGAGCTTCCCAACGCTTTCTCCAGGGAAAGCTTCCTCACTGTTGACAGAACTTCACGCTCTGTCAACGGTTTGGTTGAAAATCGCTGTTTGGAAATGCAATCCAACACCAGGGACGACAATTTTGCTGCATTTTCGTCTTCCATTGGAAGAACCTGTCCAAACAATGTCTCTGCCACAGATCTCATATCTATAATACTCTTTTGTGGCTGCTTTGCTCTACGAGCCTCAAGTAACAGGCCTCCAAACAATATCTTCGATAAGAAAGGTGGCGCTAACGTCGACATCGTCTTCAGCTGCGCATCACACTGGGAAGCTGATTGTTTGTCGAAGCTACGTGTTGCAAGGTCTTCAAGCACACCAACAAAGCAGCACGACGCATATTGAGAACTCGTATCTGCTGATTTCTGAGCGGAAACCCAGGCAACGCAAACTGCAACCAAATCCAAGTGGCTCCAAGAATGGAAACTGAGTGCTCTTACATGTTGGTCAACAAGGCTAATGAGGGAAGAGCACTCCGGTACAGCATGACATCGACCCACTAAATCGATGGGAGAGCGAACTTGAACGGTGTTCAAGTCGACCACGTATTCTTGAAGAGCGTTTTCGATTTCCTTCTTAAGATCGTCGAGGAAGTTCCTTGCGCCGACGTCAACTTTGCAGCCTTCGATAAGGAAGGACTGGAGGAGAGAAACTACGAATTGATCCCCCAGCAAACACAGGTCGTTTTCAAGGTGAGATAGCCTCTGCATCAGATGGACGCTCGCTGGCACAGGAGACATGTCGGTGAACGACATAGAGGAATCGATGTCGGCTATCCTCAAGGTAATTTCCCGTAAACAAGGGTCCCCAGCTCCGTTCAGCAATCCTGATGACTCGAGAACTCGATCTGCCAGGTAGTTATATACACCAGCCCCCAGTCCGATCCAGGACCTAGCTTTCAAAGGAATTTTCATTTGCAGTATGTCCTTCGTGGTACTTGCACGACAATAATCGCTCAATCGATGGGGGAGCCTCTTCATCACGACATCAGCAAGTAAACAATTTGCGCGACTTCGACGCCAACCCAACTTGAAATTCAAATAAGTAAACATATCCATGGCAATCGCGTCAGACGGAGTTGAACTGGAGATCAAGTTTTCCAAAGATGCACAATACTTACTCTTGGCATCAGCTACTTGAAGCAAGAACTGTTGCTGAAACGCTGAGCATATCTTGAAAGAACAAGTCTGCCGAAATGCAGAGACCACAAGGTTCCGCAAACCGGCTTGGCCAACAGGCGATTCAATCAAATCGCGAAGCCTAGAGCATCTCCAAAGGTATGTCACGTCAGAGAGCATAGATGAAGTGAATGTCTCTGCAAAACTGCTACAAACCTCGATGACCTCAATAGGAAATGGATCATTGCCAGAGATCTTATTGATAACTTTGCCCAGAGGTACAATAAAATCAATGCTGACGAGTGACTGCTTCAGCAAATTGTTTTCAATCACAATGGACCTAATCTCCTTTCGAATTCGGTCGGTCAAGTTCTCAAACGACACAGAGCCATTCAGCCGATCAAGAATAGCAAAGGATATGTAGCAAACGACAGCAGAAGGAGAAAGACCCACATTCAATACTGGCAACGATTTGGATAGTAATGACATCATCTCCACTGACAACAGAGCAACCGTAACTTCAACAACTTTTTCAAACAAGTAAACCATCCTCCAGTCATCTTCCAGCTGCCATGGAGTACGCTGATTGTAGTACATTGCGCAAACAACGTCAAATGCGTTCTCGGAGAGAAGCTTCGTTAAGCAAGACCGATGAACATGGCGCAGCAACTTGGAACAAGCTCTGGCTTTTTGCTCACCCAAGTCGCTGCGACGAGATATGAACGCCCGTAACGGCTCTACACTCTCCTTGAACAGACGAGAAAACACCTTACTATCCCACGCCAAGCGTCCAGCCGAAGCTGCTTGAACAACGGAAGAAAATTGCGGTGCGGAATGAACAAAGTCATGGACAAATTTGACATAGTCAGAGCAAATCTGATCGCATTCGGCGGCAGCCGCAGCTCTGAATTCAGGAGTATCAACGGCATGAGACGAAGCCTCGATGAGAGCATGGATAGAGAGGAAGTCATTCCCGAGTTTGGAAGAATCAAAGTTCAACCGGAGAAGGTCGCCCAAGGTAGCAGAATCTGGTAGTCCACGCAAGAGAAAGCTCAGCGACTCCTTCAGTTGAGAGAGCGACTCATGGCTCTGCAACCTATCGAAGGATGCGTCTCTGACAAACAATCGCTCGCAACATGCAGCGATTTGGTCCTCTGAACTTCCTTCGTGGACATACCATTGGGCACTACCTAGAGCGACAATCCTTCCAAACAACGCCGCTGTCTCCAGAGGAATAATCGAATTGTTCTCCTCTACATCGGCAGAACCTCCAATGGCCTGAACATCAGAGAGCACTGAGTCCAAGATGTGAGATCGGAAGGACATTAGCGGTGGCAACAATACCCAGGGGAGCTCGAAGTAATTGACATAGCGCTCGACCGACGGCACTGCAGCCATGGTATGCCGAAGCAAAAAACTGTCGAAATCAGCGTCGGCCCCAATCATGGAGGTCAACTCAGCGGCAACATCTTGCACGTACTCGCTGTCGGATATGTCAAGAGTTTTTCTCAAACTGCTATCATCTGCGAGCGCCTCTGAGACTTCATGAGCAACAGCCTGGATTTCAGATTGCGACGGGTTCCGCTTGCTTGCTTCAGACAATAGTGCCCGCGATTTCGACATAGGGTCCAGGCAGAGCCCAGTCGCCTTGATCACAATCTCTCGAACAAATGCAGAGGAGCAAGACTGTGTTCGAGTCAAGAAAGCTGGGAGAACAAGACAGTCCTCCAGCTGCTGAGCGACCTCCAAATCATGCAAAAGCGCGCCGATCTTCATCAGTTCTTCTTCAATGCTCGGAGACTGCTCAGTTTTTAGTCGCTGCAAGTGGAGGATGGGATCAGATTCTCTGAAGAACCGACGTCGTGCAAGTACCTTTCCCAATGCAGTTGACGCTTCCTGAATCATTGCCGCAACTAAATTGCTTACTTTTGAGCCCCTACGGTCGATCATGTGCCCAAAGATGAAATCCACATCGCACTCAACCTGTTGGGAGCTGCTCGTCTGAAGAATGTCTAGAATGCAGCATTCGGCACGAAGTCTGACAATCGAGGGGTTTGCATGACGACCTGCTGACAGCAATGGGGACCGCACAGCCTCATTGAGAGCAGCAACAGACAGATTTTCAGCGACGCGAGTTGTAACGTCCCTCAAAACTGCCTTTGATGTCCATTCAGAGACCATGCGATCGTACACCTTCTCGGCAGGAAATTGCAGCATATCATCCTGAGAGGAGAGGGACAAAGTAACAGCTTCGTCCGTGAGAATCACACAGCAGATTTCGCGCACTAATGCCTGCACTAACGTGGCTCGGCGCAGCGTCCTCAGCACCAAATCCTCTGCCAAGGACTGCATATCCGCGTCAATTGAGGCGGCTGTGAGCCGTTGAAGGGCAGAGGACAAGCTCGCTCTGAGCGCGAAGTCATAGTACATGGACGGCGTCGGACTTGAGGCTCCTTGGAGAAGTAGCAACAGCGAATCGCTTTGAAGCTCATTCACAGCGGCATCTACGTCCTTTCTGACAGCGTCCTTCAGGTGGTCCAAACTTTCGAGAGCCATCTCACGAATAGATGCTCCAAATTGCGAAGAGAAGAGCAGTGACGATACTCTCTTTTCAATGAGGCAGGATTTGACAATTTTGAGAGTTGCGAAAACTGACGGCAGAGATGATTTCTGGGTGACAGCCAACTCCAGCCTCCGCATTAGGGGCATCAGCGCTGCGTCTGCGGGGAGGTCTGGTCGCAGTAGCTGGCTTGCAGTTTTCTCTTCCACAATCAGCTCTTCGATGAAGACAGCCGTTTGGTCAATGATCGCCTTGCTGTCGTTGCTGACATCAAAAGTATCAACAGCTTCCTTGAATGTCGCAGCTAGAGCTTCTTGAATCGCTCTCTTGTTCTTTCTCAATTCAGCTAGCCTCAACGAAGATCCCCGAAGCTTTAAAAACACTCGAATCACAGTCTTTGCAAGGGCCTCTTGCGCTTCAATACTTGATATGGGGCCATCATCTGCAAAAAGCCGCGAATCCTGGAGTGCTCGCAAACGCGTTCCCTCCCTCAACGAAACGGCCAACTCAGCGAGCACAAAACTTCTCCACGGCTCACCCTGGAGCGCGTCGAGAGGGAGGCCATAATTGAGAAGCCCACATCTCATGATGTAAACGAGCTTGTGGGAAGAGAATACCTCCTGCAAACTCGCCTTTGCGTCCAAGACGATTGAGCGCGCGAACTCCTCTGCGGGTAGGGACAACATAGTCGTAAGCACCTTGTCTGCCCGAATTTCCCTGAGACAATCTGGGACGGTGGAGCCCTTCCATCGCTCCCTTATGTACGAAAACGATGCCAATATAGCACCGCTTGCTTTCTGAAGGACGCGCCGATGTTTTCTTGGACTGGAGCAAATGGTTATCAACAGGAACGTGAAGACATTTCTAATACAAAGGCGGCCAACCTCGGCAGCCGCGTCGCGAAGTGCAGGCTCAAGATTTGTCCTTTCGGCGAGGGCGGACACCGTGGCTTGAGGGGAGAGACCGGTGCGACAATTGCGCAACAACAGCTGGATATGAAGATACGCCAGCGCTGACAAGGGTCCGAACTCTGACTTCACGAATGCATTGAGGAGATCTTGTGACGAACATGACGCCCTGATGCCCTTCGATAAGGCAAATCCAACAACTTCCAGGCCGACACAAGTGAGAGATGTGTCGTCGAAGTTGATTGTTAGAGAGACAGCGCCCTCCTGAAGAACGCGCGACACGGAGTTATTCAACTTCGACGCCAATTTGTGGATGATAGGGAAAGCAAGGGAGCTGAGGATGGGGCTGTCGAAGGGACGCGCGGTCGATGCAGTCCAGTCACTATCAAAAGACAAGCAGCTGAGGAAAAAGCGCTCAAGTTCATCATCTTTCGCAGAGCAGCTCTTCGTGATCAAAGCAATGATGGGATTCAAAAGATCGCTGTGAGCCAGGATTGACGAATTTAATTGCACCCCGTCCACCGACACGGCGTCATCGACGATGCTGTCTAAAATGTTAGAAACCTCCATGCTCCTCATCTGCAAGCCCTTCGCCCTATCTCTGTCGATGCGCTGGCCCAAGTTGCGAAGCCTCATTTCATCAGATGCAATAGGCTTCAGTGCCTCAGACAGAACAGAACAAATCAATGTTTCAATTGCCTTATCCAAAACTCCATCGACTTCAGGATCCGTAAACGACCTTTCCATGCGGCTGAGAAGCTGGCCTTTCTTCAAAAAGGTACCAAGAGCACGAGCTTCTTGGCAAAATGCCTCAGCTGCAAGCAGGAGCTGCAAGGATTGAAAATTCTTGAGAAAGACGAAGGAGACGTCTATTCTCTTCGTCGAAGCCAGCTCCACCCTCTCAACATCAGAGACTGTTTTTTCAAACAAGTCTTTGAAACCAGGAAGCGCAACGAGTCGAGACAGAGAGGATAGGACAAACGAGAAGTCATCGTCAGTTTGAAAAACCGAAGGGCACTGCATGGAGGCCGCCACAGAGCGGAGTACATCGGAAGTTACTGCATGAACCAAGCCGCTTGGCTCGGTGACAGAGAATTTGACTTTCAATGAGTGCATAAGGCAGAACAGAAGGGTGGACGCGGCTACAATACAGTCATGATCAGAGAAATGGAAAAGCTCGCCACCTTCCAATCCAAGTCGATCAAGGCACTCACAGATGATGTCCGCCCTCAGAGCGTCTTTGGCAACAAACAAAGCAGCCGTAGCCTGAATCCTCCTGTACATGGACTTGACAGTCACTTGAATGACTGATGCAGTCCTGCTCCTCCCTGATGAGATGATCTGTTGAAGAACCGACGAATCGGCGACTGACCGAAAAATGCAATCTCGTAAAATCGGAGAGAGCCACGACGCGGCTCCCATGATTGCTTGACGCTGCCGCCGCCTCACCTCGATGACTTCTAACAGGCGCTGGACAACTAGCTCGCTTAAAGTTGAGATCCTATCAGTCACGAGAACGGACACACGTTGCTGCAACGACTTGTCTGAAATAACATGCCCCCTTCGAATGTCAACAGCCCTGTAACCGTGCTTGGCGATTAATTTCTTCAGGACGTCACTCCCTGGACATGCCAACCGAGACAAACAAAACGAATCGATCTCGTCTTGTGATGAACCATGCTTTACAACAAAACAAGCCAGAAGCAGGAAAAACATGGTTCGATCAGCACTTGTAGAAAACCAGCCAAAGTGAATTGAGCCATCGGACTGATCAAACAAGTTCCGTACTTTGTCCAAACATTTTGACATCATCGCGTCATCAGATACGCTCCCATCGTTCAGCAGCTCCCCATGTATCGCCAATAACACCCTCAGGTGCTGCCTTGCAAAAAATGAGACCTTCTCGAGCCCTTCAAACACATCTCGAGCAGCAGCTTGCAACACATCAGATTGTACTTGAGCTATCACCCCATCACTAAGGAGCGCTCCCAGGGCGACGTCATTGAGAAGCCCTTGTCGAATAGTGTCTGACGCATTGTTAGCATTCCATCTGAACTTAGCCTCCCTCAAGACTCGCTTGGCTGCTCGATCCGCCAACTTAGGGTTGTTTCTGTACGTGATGTCGACATCCAATCCTCGCTTTTCGGCGTCTTCGTGAACAATCTTGTCAACAACGCCATCCACAACATCCATAACAGCGGAGGTGAAAAACCCATCCTTCTGCTTCTTCGAGGCAGTCGAGAGGATCTCTTTGGAGGCTTCTTTTAAAGCAGCAATCGTCGATGAAGGCAGAGATTTCGATGCCGTGGATGAAATATACTTTTCCCGCTGTTTCATGATCCAACAGTACGTATTCAAATAGAGCGCAATCGCAGTCGAGGAACCGCTCGAGATCGTGCGGGCTTTCGCAGCTTTGGCACTGGCAATTATCTCGGGCGTCTTGACGACGTTGAACTCTTGTAAACCCTTGACTTGTCGCTCTTGGGGCAACAGTGCAAAGGAGCTTTTGAGAATAATGGAGAAGATTTCTTCCACAAACTGGACAAATAGAGATTCCGCGAACGACGACAAGTACGACCGAACAGACAAATTGGAACTGAGCTTTCTGGCCCCGATCTGGAGAATATCTTGCTGCAGCGACTCAACAAATGCATTGAAGAACTTGCCAAGGGCGGAGCTGGGGCCATCAAGTACAGTTTCAACAAGCCGCACGATGGTAGATTCCCTCGATGAGTTTTCATTCGCAACGTCTGGGGAGAAGAGAGTTTGAAACGAAGTTTGAGAAACCAACACATTCACTACTTCAACGGCCGAGCTAACTAAGAGGGTACGAGTGGAGCTTGATGCCACAAACCAGTCTCGCTCGATCGGGATAAAGGAGTCCACGTTGTGCGAAAAGAAGGTGGCCAATGGAGGCGATACCCCCTCGATAAAACATTCACAATGCTCCAACACACTTGATGCTTGAATCACTGACTCGATCATGACGCGCCTGCCCAACCCGTACGAGAAGTGCTTTGTTGCAGCAACAGCAGAGGGGTCTATCTTGAAAGCAGCTCCTGACTCTGAAGCCCATCTGTCCAACGACTCTTCAACAAACTCAACTACAGATGATTCGCCTGCATCGCCACACGCAATATCGACAAGATTGGAGAACAGGAGGATTGAGTCCTGGCCGCTGGAAAGTGAAATCAGGATGGAACGAACAAGAGGGAAATTCGTGTGCAGGATACCGTAGAGAAACTGCATCAATTGACCGTTGGGATCAATCTTGATGGAATCCAATCGATGCAGTTGCGGAGATTCCAAGTCACGCGCGGTGTCATGGGGCTCATCCTCAAGAGCCAAAATGGAAGTGCCCAAATCAGACACAAGACGCACAGGCTGCCCGAGGGAGTTGAACTTCTGTCCGTCATCTGACTCATACTGTACGTCAACAAACATGATCGCAATAACGTCGACTGCAAACCTTGAAGCTATGGCGAACAGCTTGCTCTCGCCAGTGCCTTGCGTTGGCAAATGCTTCCCTATGACAGCGTAGAGGTAAGCTACGAGGTACGGTGACACTTGATCAGTCGAAGAAGTGTTGAAAGCAATTCTTGACGAGGTTGCATTCAGAACTTCTCGGGAGAGGATGATGTTGTCGAAGGCTCGCAGAGAGTTGTGGACTGACTCGAGGGGAAATTTGGAGGTGGATGAGAACTTCGTGAGGATGTCGTCAATGCGAACACTCATCGAGGCCCAGAGGGCGTCTGCAGCAACTTCAATATCTCCGCAGAGGTCATAGCACACTTCAGACCTTGGCTCCAGACCTGCAAAAGCATTTGGACTGATATCCCGCTCGAAAGAAATCAACAGAGAGGATATCGCACTACTCGAGTCCTCCAACGCCGCGCTCACGGACCGAACATAGAGCAGCAACGAACGGCAAAAATCTGAGTTCGGATCAACGGAGGGGACAGACTGGAAGTCAGAGCTGGCAACGACGCGGATGAAGAAAAGCCCACCGAACCATTGCGTCGCACTCTGGAGGAGATTTGTTGCTGAATCGCTCTTCATCAAAGCGTCAAGAAAAGCTTCCATCAAACTTCGTTGCCCTTTCCGCTTATGGACCAGGCGAACCTGCCGGAAAAGCTCAAAGCTAACTGAACACAGAGACTTGAGAATCGCCGTCATAGCCGTGAAGTCGATAGTAAGGCCCACGTGCTGTAGATGTGCTTGCAGCTGAGAGGAGACCCGCATTGCGAAGATGGCGTGGATGGAATAAAGCAGAGGGGCCTCTTGGTCAGATGCGACCTCAATGAGCTTGCACAAGCATCCGAGGACATACTTGACACAGGCCATGGCAAAGCGCACGGACGTCTCTTGAACAATGTGGTGCCTTGAGATGCGCTTGACGGAGAGGGCGATGAAGAAAAGGCAGCGCGCGATGCCAAAAAGATCCTCCAAGTCGCTGGAGGCGGGTTCGTCGTCGATGAGCAGCTCTCCAGATACTTTTTTGCGAGAGGGTCTCCCAGACTGAATTTGATAGCCTCCTTGCGAAGAGCCTGAGAGGAGTAATCGAGAACGAGGCGACAGGCAGAAGCGACAGAAGCGGAGTGAAGGAAGCATCCGAACAGCGTGCGCATGGCGGCTTCTGTGCGAGGTAGACCGCAAAAGAGATCCCGCCATATTGGACGCAACTTGCTTCACAAAAGCAACGGAGATTCCCAACTTCTGGAGCCACTCCGCCCTCACAGCCTCGTCATCAACAAGACGCCGACGGAACGGTAGGGCCTCAGCAACTGCTCGTAGATTGGGTTTCCGAGGAATAGGCTGGCCGTAGGGACTCTTTGCGATATTGCTCTTCAGGCGCAGAGAAGACTGCGACTTTTTGAATCCATTGTCCCGCTCCACTTCCGTCGGTCGGTCGGTCTGGAAACCGCTTCCTGCTTCAACCGCCTCTGGAAGTCGCCGTGAAATTCTTGCAGACAATACCTCGATATTCTCAGGAGGAGACATGTCCGACATGTTTTGAAGACGAGGCACTCGCGGAGCAGCGACAACTTTCCGACTGCGAGACGTCTCGTCGGAGCCCGCTGGAGGACCCATGGACCCCTGAGTTACTGACACATCTTTTTCGTCAGCATCCCCAGTCTCCCATGCATTTCTGAGCTTGCTACGAGAATCTCCACGGCTTCGAATCGTTCTTGTGACATGCGGGCCGTGCTGAGCCGATATCTCCGTTGGATCAGCAGAGAACTGAAACTCGATCATATCCCCTTCACTCTGAGCACTAGACTTGACCTTTAGAAAGGATGGACGCCTCTTGCGTACTTCCTTTTTCGCGGGATGCATTGAGAAACTGCTGCTGGTCAATCAACATCACTCATCACAAAGACTCATTGTCAAGAACAGAATTAAACACGTCAAGGAGGAGAAAGAAAGAAAGGTAACAAAGTGCATCGGGAATGACAGAGAAACAAAATCTATTAGAAAGAGCACAAAGGAATGGAATGAGTTTGAAGTACCTATTTGTTAATTTTTAAATCTGCTCATTCGCTTCTGCACTGCTTCCAGAAGAATTCTAGAAATTGCAATGTCGAGCAGACTGTTAGTGTTCATAGTCGTTCTGCTGGCAGGATGTTATTGTGCGTCCAGGTCCTTCTATGATGTCCTTGGCGTTGGAAAGACTGCTTCACAAGAAGAGATCAAGAAGGCATATCGAAAGCTTGCACTTAAGTGGCATCCTGTAGCTCGCTCCCCCTCCCCCCCTCCCTCCCCCCCCCTCCCCCCGCCTCGCCCTCATCCTCTCTTTCTCTCTTCTTCTCTCTGTGTAGTAATGAATGAGGACAAAAACCCGCAGAAGAAAGAAGAGGCGCAGAAAAAGTTCACGGAGATCAGCGAAGCATACCAAGTATTTCCATTGGTTTCCATCTTTTGACATTGGAGGTCCTCTCAGACGAAGAAAAGCGGAAAGAGTACGATTCTGGTGGCCCCAGTAAAGACAGCTTCGGTGGAGGAGAGTCGTCGACTTCGTTTAAGTTCACCCAAGCCGATTTCAGGTTCCAGGACCCTTTTGAAGTTCGCTTCGATTTCAATTCGTCTCATTTGTTGAGTTCTTCAACTCCTTCTTTGGAGACAATGCTCATCATTTTGGTCAAGATCATTCGGCAGAGCACGGATTTGACAACCATGGCGGCTTTGCTCACAGTTACGCAAGCGCGTCCTCGGGAGGAATGCACTTTGGCCAGGGGCCTCGAGGGCCTAGATCACCAAAGAGGAGAATCAAATTGTCGCCGAATGTGGACATGATCAAGGAAGTGTCCGAGCTGAAGAGATTGACAGTCACGAGTAAGTGGATTGTCCTTGGGGCTGTCGACAACGCTCTCATCAACAACGTCTCGCGGGACCTTCGCGACGTGTTCCGTGTTGCCGTCTTGGATTGTGAGAAGGATCCTCAACTTTGCAGAGTTTCTAACAAGCGTTTTCATTTTGACTCCATAGGAAGGCCCGTCCGTGAGCGTTTTCATCGACGGGGACGGTCCAACGAGAGTTGAGCGTACATTTTTGCTGCCAATGACGTTTGACATCGTAGCGTCTGCCAACTGGAAGCAAATAGTCCGCTCTGCGATTGATTTGCTTCCTCTCCGTGTGAAACTCCTGAGCTCCAACAATTTCATCGACTTTGCGTCAGCTCGAACTCACAAGGTCATATCAGTCTCGAAGGTTCCATCTCTGGCTATCAAGATTTTAGCGAATCGATTCCCAAACATCGTCGCCTCAGGAATTTCCTGTCCTAATTGTGTAGAGCTTCGCCGCGATATCCCAGGAGATCTGGAGAGACGTCGGCCCTCAGTATGGCTTCGACAAGCCCCCTGATGCCAATTCTGTCCTGGTGACTTCGGGTGACGACGTGGACCAATTTACCTTGTTGTCAGGAGCTTCGCTTGCGGCCTTGGAGACTCATGTTACAACCAAGGCAATCCGATGGGTTGATGGGTCGCTTGGGAAAGTTGACTCCGCTGTGATGCTGAAGCAGCGCTGCTCCGCACCACATCTCAAGTTTTGTTTGCTTGCGTTTTTCAAACCCAGCGTCTCCGGCGCCGTGAGAAAGGCGCGGCTACGGGTTCTATCAGCGCTGAGTTCTGAGAGTAGATTCACAAGAATTCGTTTCTTGGAGGCCTCCTTCCGAGCGCCGACATGTTTGAATATTAGCAACTCGGCGGAGGGAGCTGTCGTCGCTTACTTTGCCAAGAAGAATCGGTGCTGTGCCAACGAAAGCGTTCCTGACAAATGAGGTTCTCGATTCTACAAGGGATTGTTTCCAAAGAGGCAGTCTCGACATTTTTGGCAAGTCGATTTCCTTGACTCTCTCTCAAGCGTTCAGGATGAATCCATGCAGGGAAGTCGGCTATTGAAGTCTTGGAGTGTGTAGTTGCTGTTCGATCCCAATCGAATGTGGCGACTGACGTGATCTACGTTGGGCTCAAGGAGTCCTGACCCCGCAGCGGACTGTGCCTCTTGTATTCGCATCGTAAAGAACCCCACCAACCGCTTTGTCTTTTGAAAGTAGCACTTCATCAGAGGGTCGGAGAAGGAAGGGAGTCCGAGCCAGCATGCTCATCCACACGGGGGGTGGGATGGGAGGTGTGGCAGCGACAACAACAAGTAGACAGGGAAGGCAGGAGGGAGGGGCCATGGGGGTTTCGGCGGAGTAGTGGGTGGGGAAGGATCCGCACAGTGATGCCTTTGGTCGAAGACGAGGAGCGGTAGTGTGTGAATGGTTGTGTGGGTTTTGGGCTACTGGGGAAGCTTAGATCTGCTTGGATACAACTTCAGGGCTACAGGGGCACGGGATCTACGACAGGGAGTTTGAACATTGAGGACAACGCGTGTCCGAACGTCCAGGAGGGGGCCTACGTGCTCGCCGTTTGAGTCGGGGGACGACGAAGACGGGTGAGGCGCTGAGTCACATGCGCACACGCGAGGTCGAGGGGCCAGGCTGCCGGCTCGGCTCCGCTCTCAGTACACGAGACTATCGCACACGTCGTCCTTGGACAAGCGAGGGGGTTGCGGGGAATCATGGGAGGCGCTTCAGCGAGCGCTTCAGCTGCCACGAGTGTTTATTGCACGCGGAGACGGCATGGCGACGTCAATGCGGATGGGCTGCGGGAGCGTTTAGCCTTTGGAGATATGCTTGTTGATGAGAGCCCTCCCCAAGCAGCAAATGAGGTTCCATTGAAGTGGGGGGTTTGCCAAAAGGAAGAGCATGTCGACCAGCACCGCTGCACCCAAAGGATTTCCCGCAGCTGGGTGAGGGAGCAGAAGATCGTCACGCCGAGGGCATCGAACGCGTGGGCGGCGATTCAGCAGAGAGGGATCGGCGCAGCGAGGGTGCTCAGCGGAGCAACACTTTGACTTTCCGGATCACGCTCCAACTTCAAACATTTGCAAGAGGAGTTGGTGGTGCAGCGATTCGCCTCGATGGCTGCGCTGACTCTACTGTCGACACTATTGTTTAATAGCAGCTCTTCCGTAGTGAAACAAATGTACAGATGGAAACTCAAAACGTCCCGTAGCCTGTGGGCGCGCTTGGTGATGTCGGATTCGACCCCGTTTTGCTGTGCGCATTCTTCACCTTGTATGCAATGAACATGACCAGCGCTACGACGGCCATCAAAGTGACAAACATCTCAATCGTCAGCGCGCAACTCCAAGCAAGTCACCATGAAATGCACCCAGTGTTCTCTCCAAAAGCTGTAGGCTGCGTGAGCAGTTTGGGAATTCTCCTTCTCAGCAGTCGCCGCTGCAGCAGCAGCAAGTTCTTCCATCTCGCCCTCCTCAGCATCCTCCTCATCATCGGCGTCATGAACAGACAGCAGCATCTCTCGACGAAAGTCTGCGTAAACGGGACCCTCGTCTTCTTGCTCATGTGAAGAATACCTATCAGATTAGAGGGTATGGTGGTGTGGGGGGGGAGCACAGCTTCTGGACGACTCGGTCTGCTTTATCCGCAAAGATCCCAAACACAGAGGAGCCGGTGTCGAAAATGACTGTGAACTTCTGCTTCGGAGAGCCGACGAACAGGTCGATGAAGTACCTGACGGCGTCAGCACAAGCTTCATTCACGCAGACTGAGTGCCCTTCTTGTTTCGAACTGGGACTCGTTCGACCTCGGCATTACTCATTTGCTCGAGGGATTGCATGCGCCGAACAGGCAGACGGTGAACGGGAGGAGCGACCAACGCGTCGTGAGCGAATTGAGCCTCCACGACGGGTGAGTAATTCTTCTTCAACTTTGCAATGCCCAAGTGCACATTACTCAAGTCTGTCACGTCGAAGCTGATGAGTGAGCGGATGCCAGCAAAAGAGCCCATACAGTACAAGGAACTGACGGAAGAACACATCTCCGATCAAAATCGCATCCATCATTCCTGGCAACCGCTGCACACAGCTTTGCTTCGATCGCGACAAATACCATGACGATGACGGGATCTCGTAGTAGTGATCGCCTATTTGAACAAAGAATGAGTTTTCCAGGTCGTAGTGATCATGAAAAAGGGCGTAGGCGGAGTCTGTGAAGCGACCGTTCATGTCTCCATCAGGAATGACAAGACATGATGTGCCGCTGTCAAGGATGCCAGGCACAGACTTTGACTGATACTCATTGCTCCAGCGAAGCAACTCGACGGAAGAGTCGGGCGATTTGCCAAACTTGATGGATGTGATGGAGATGGCGTAGTCAACAGTGGACACAATGGGAGAAAAGCGCATCTCTCCTTCAATTGCGTCCCGATCAAACCCTCCGATCTGCAACTCCGCTGCTTTGTGAGTATGATGAAGCAGAATGCAAAATAGCACCAGCATCATCGGTGGAAAAGAAAGAGAACTGTCGCTTGATATCGTGATGGTTGTGGTAATCATCGTCCTTATTCGTCAACGCAAACAGCAGAGGCAGTGGAAGGCTTGGATTCGCTCGAGGTAAACCAAAGCCTTCTCGGATTAGGCGCAGATCAGACAGGGAGAGGTACCTAGAATGCCGTCGACACCATTGAAGTCAGGAGAGTTGCAATCAACAATGCAGCCGAATGGAGCCTTCGATTCAAGACGTCCCAGCTGACTTGATAAGCTAAGAAAAGACAACGCTTACATTTACAACGTCAGTCCCAGTGAACCCCCCCAACCGTGTTGTGTCCGCGTAGTGCAACAGAAATTTCTTATTTGGGTGATCTTCAAACGTATCAGATTCCGACGCCTTGTAGTGACGGGACTTTGACGGGTCATACGGATGACGAAATCCCTCTGCAAGAAGAAACGCTGTTACAAAGAGCAGCAGCACAGGTTGGGCCATGATGCCGTTCTTAAAATAGTCTAATGAAAGGTTTCATGGTACAAGTAACTTTGTTAAATTTGACAGCCTGTTAACTGTTTGTTTTCTCTTTTCTCTTTGTTCCTTGAGGACAAAGAGTCCATCGTTTGTTTTTGTGTTTTTACAAAGAAAATTTAAATGGAAGCAAGCCAATGACGTTCTATCCCACTTGTCATGTCAGGATGACGTCCGTTAAAACTAACAAGTCTTTAGTTTTGCTTGGACTGTCGGAATGCCAGTCAGCAAACACGATTCATGGAGGGAAGAGGATGCCCAAGCGCGAGAGATCATGGAGCAGCCTGGAGATGACGAACTTGTTCAGAGTGTTCGGGGGGGCCTCTTCAAAAGAAAAGACTTCCTTGACAAGGAAGAAGCAGGTTTGAACGGCCTTACTGTCGTAACTTGGAAGCGAAGTCTCATCCTGAGCGACTCTACTACTTCCGCAAATTTGAAAATGTTGACAACTTGATCGAGATGTGCTCTCGGAAGGCAAAATTCTGCTTTCCTCACTCTGACCCTACAGTTAAACCACAATCCAGTCAACCTACAGTGTCTTGCAATCAGAGCCTCCTCATACATGAAACGCGGAGACTTTGAAGCTGCTGCAGTGGACTACTCGCAGCTAATTTTATCTCACCGAGATGACGTGTCATTTTTGTACAATAGAGGATGCGCTTACGAGAAGTTGGGCAAGTTCGACTTGGTGACTCATTTGCACCACTCCTCTTATCCTGTAGGCAATCGACGATTTCTCAAATGTTTTGAAGATTGATCCGAATCACGTCCCCGCAGCGTACGCACGTGGTGCGTGCCAGAACCGCGTTGGCAACTTTGACAAGGCCATTGAGGACTACACTCTCGTCTCGTCAATCTGTCCTAAACTTACGCGTCAGGCCCTTGAGAAAGATCAAGAAGGCGCTTTGATGCCCTCTCAAACACGTCCGCATTTGTTGGAGGCACCGCAAAGGTCGTCCTCCCCCCGCAGGCGCTCGATCGACCATCAGCCCGTCATCCTTGACTCGTCTTACGACTCTATGCGGTGCCCCAGCAGCCAAGTTCCTCTAAGAATTCTTCAGCGCGATGAGACCATCTTCTCCAGCCCGAGGACGTCCGCAAAGTCCCACCTTCGCGCGGCCGTCGTCCCCACGTCCGTCATCTCCCCGTCCATCGTCGCCTCTTCGGAAGGACTTTTCGTTGGATAGCCCAAGTGCGCCTGAAATTGTCTGTTTTGACTCTCTTTCAGAGAGGCCGACAATGTCCATCGAGGACACAATAGCGCAGACGATTCGGAGCCAGGTCACGGCAGCCATGCCGACGATAGAGTCCATCATGAAGGGAGCGTCAGCGCGAGCCATGAAAGACACTGGAAAGTCGAAGGCTGGGCCCCTGAAGCCCTCAATGGAAACGAAGAAGGCGCCAACGTCATTCGCGGTCACAGCCCTCTCTCCCGCACGAGCGGTCGTCGCTTCATCAGGTCCCGGCAGTGCGGAGGAGCACCTCACCGCGGACCAGTTCCACAGCAGGGGTTACTCCCATCGCAAGCGCGGTGATTTCGCTGCAGCTATTTCCGATTACACTCGAGCCATTCAGCTTGATCCGCGGCACTTCAAAGCGTTCTTCAACCGTGGTTTTAGCTATGACAAGATTGGCGAGTACGATCTTGCCATTGCAGACTACTCGACAGCGATTGAACTCGACCCGACAAACGCATATGCGTTTTACAACCGCGGCATCAGCTATGATCGGAAGGGCGATTACGGTGCTGCGATCGACAATTTCACCGTTGCGATCAAGCTAGAGCCGCGAAACCCCGACTTTTATCACAATAGAGGATTCTCTTACCGCAAGTTGGGCAATTATCAGGCTGCCATCGATGACTACTCCCACGCAATCGTTTTAAACCCTACCCATTTCAAAGCCTACGCGAACAGAGCGTTTGCTTACGACAAGCTCGGTCTCCTGCAAGATGCAGTGCACGATTACGACAAGGCGCTGCAGATTGACCCGTCGAACGCCAATGCATACCACAATCGCGGCTCGTCATTTGACAAAATGGGGTTGAACGACAAGGCGCTTGCGGATTATTCAGACGCCATTCGAGTGAGTGCTCTGCCTGCAGTTTGTTTCTCATCTGAGCAGCTGGATCCCTCAAACGCGTCTTCTTTCAATAGCAGGGGTCTTGTCTACGACAAGCTGGGGGTCTACGACGACGCCATCTCCGATTTTACCACTGCCATTGAGCGAGAAAGAGACAATGCCATCTTCTATCACAACCGCGGATACTGCTTTCACAACATTGGCAAGCATGACCTCGCCATTGCCGACTACACGAAGGCTCTGCAGCTGAACCCGTGGAACCCAACTGCCTACAACAACAGGGTACTGCTGCAAATGTGCCTTTGCTCATTCCTCAGGGGTTTGCAAGGCGTAAGCTTGGGCAGTATGATTTAGCGATTGAGGATTACAGCAAGAGCCTTGAACTGAATCCCAACAACGTGAAGACGTACAACAACCGCGGGTACTCCTACGCCAAGAAAGGCGACTACAATCGCGCGATCCAGGACTACAATCGCGTCATTGAACTCGACCCTCTCAATGCCCACGCGTTCCACAACCGCGGTATTTCGTACGACAAGCTCGGAGACTACGTTCGCGCCGTGACGGACTTCTCGAGGGTTGTGGATATTGACCCCACCAACGCCAATGCCTTTTTCAATCGAGGATCGGCGTATGATTCGCTTGGGGAGTTCGACAAGGCAATCGCGGACTACACACATGCGCTTGAGCTCGATATGGCGGCATCAAACAAAAGGGACGGGAAAGGGGGTGCGCGAAAAGTCGAAGATGACGACTTGATGCCCAAGTCACGGCGATGAGGAGGCCTTGGAGGTCGATGCATTGTATGATGTATTTCTGTCTGTATTATCACGATAATGAACATCATTCTGGCTTTGATGGGTTCTTGCGAGAAGGTCTGTCTTCAACTCGCGAAACAAGATGATGGATCGTTCGTTGCACTTGGGCACCACAGCCGTTGCAATCCAACTGATGATACACTCCCTCGAAAATATGTACAAACACACAACAAGCTGTCAGGACGATTGCTCTGCCAAGTCATTGGCGTCAGGCCCATCCCTTTCGTGCTCTACGCCGTCGCTTGCTCCCCCTTCAAGTGTCACAAGGCTGTTGGCTGGTCATTTACCAGCGGATGTCACGGCTGCAACGGTGGCCACTCGACGAACCCCCGACCGATATGGGGACTTTCTATTTGGTGGTAGAGAGTCTAGGTAGAGGGCCCATTCGTCATCGCCAACGACGGCACCCTCGATGGGAATTGAGAACACTTCGCTCTCCGTTGTGATGCACATCGAATCGCTAAATGCCTCCTCTTGTTGGGCAATCAGCTCGATGTCGAGCACGCACGACATTCCTGACGCAACCTACACAGTGAGCGGCGCAACAGTGCGACAAACAGGCCCTGGCTTGTAGATGACTCTGATGTTGGCACTAACGGGTTGCTTGACCCTGAATCGAGCAGTGTCGTTTGACTTGTTCAGAAGAGTCACTCGCGCTCGATATCTACAAGAATCAAACCACGCCCGGAGTCAGCGCATACACATCCGCGACCTTGACCTTGCCGAACTTGACGACATCAGGATGGCAAGAAAACAGGCGCGGGAACTCGTCCGTTTCTGCTGCCGCTGCATCTGCTGGTCAGCATCAAATCACAATGAAATCCCACACCTTGCGCCTCAATCATCCGCCGCCGCACCGTCGAGGCCGTCTTTGCCTGTCGCTTGACGCTTAGCTCCAGCTCGATGTTGCGCGAGTTTGAACTGGGACGGACTTCGTCCCGATGAATGGATGGTGCGCCAATTGCCTTAGAGCGAGGGTTGTTTCGAACATCATACAGAGCAGGGCGATACTTCAAACCTGGCGATCGAGTTGCCATCAACTGAGGGTCCGCTGCCTCCAACTGAGTGCGAGGCTTTTGCGGGGGCTTTGGGATGCCTTGATTCAATGACCGACTTGAGTCCAGCGGAACTGCGTGCATGTCCTTCTCGTACTCACGATAGTCGCCACCCATGCCTTCGTCATCGGCAGCTCTTTCATCAGGCGCCTCCGCAGCAACCTCGGCGTCGGTCCGCTGCGGCGGCCGCTTCGACTTTGCAATCGATGGCCCTGCATGGGCTTTTCCTTCCGACGAGAAATAGGACGGTCGCACAACTTCGCTGCTGGATTGGACGCGGACTGTGCGATTGTTCTTCCGAATTGTCCCGATTCGCCGGTCAGTGTCAGGTGCAGCTGCAACAACCCCATTGCTGCTTGGTAGAACCATTTCCTCTGCAGGTATGGTGAAGTCAGGATGAGCAGCCAGCGCTACGTCGAACGAGTCCAGCACTTCCCGCGCAAGGTCTTTGTCGGCCTGAGACCGCTCATCCACGGGCAACAGAGCGTCCGCATCGATTTTTGCTTGCACTTTCCAAAGCTTGTAGCGCTCCAAGCTGCTGCGAATGGCATCCATTGCGTCCTCGTCAACATGCTCAAACCACTGGAATCTCCGCACATAGGAAACACTATCTTCACCTCCTGGTCGCACAATGAAGCCGTACCGCCACTGCGGTGGCAGATCGACAACATCACCCTTCAGCAGGCCAATCGGCTCCGGCGACACCAACACGACGTGTTTCAGAGACTTATCCTGGCTGTCGTTGTGAGTCGCAAGAGTAGTACGGGGGTTCTGTTTTGCAAACGTCGAGATCGCGTCGAACTGCCTCCTCCGCAATAGCTGCTGCCCACTGCCGTCTCGTCGGATGTAGAATATTTTGAGTGCTTCAATAGTCGGCGACGGCTGGGGCTCAGAGTCATCGATTGGAGATGCAGTAGCAGTCGTTAGGGCATCCCCCCCGCTTGCAGCCTCCGCAAGCCTCGCAGCAAGCCTCTGCTTTCGCTCTTCAACCCTCCGCTCGAACAGCACCCGCTCCAGAACTCGTGTCTTGACATGGGCGCCAGGCCCCACGTCGTACTCATTGTCGCCGTCATCCCTCGCATAAATTATCCCCGAGGCAACGTCAATTGCGAAGACTCCAGAGCTCACATGCGCAGTTTGATCGGCTGTCTCTGAGTACAAAACACGCGAGGTGGAAGGGACATAGTGCAGTGTTGGCCCATCTGCGTCAACAAACACAAATTGATCAGGGGAGCAGCGCGCTGTGGAGCCGGTGGGCATCGACACGGACACTTGAGTGCCTTCAACGGACACAGTGGGATAGCCCCAGCAAGCGATGTGCAGAGGCCCAGCAGTCCCTGTTGGATACGAGAAAGTTGTGCCGTCGTGATGATGAACAGAAATCGACCCTGATGCGCGGCGGACGATCATGACGAGGTCCTCACGGACTGTCACGACGTCACCGCTCTCCGCGTCGGTTGACACAACGACGCCGCAGCTCCCAACTTTTGAGCCGCCTTCGTCCACTTGGGACCCTGATGGACTTGTCTCCATGAGGCGGCCGTCCTGCATTTGATGAATTGCGGTTCCATCAGGTTTGAGTGTCCAAAGCGATCCATCTGCCCGTTGAGAGAGAACTGTTCCATCAAAAAGGACTCTGCGCTCAGTCTCAGCAGCAGCCTTGCCCATTCCCAGCGCAACATCTCCGTTCAGCAACAGCGCTGACATCGGAGCCGCCGCCTCATGTCCGCTGAGGTAGCTCCTCCATGTCAACATGCGCTCAAATGCAGCGGCAGCGTCGGCCTCAAGCCTGAGAGACTTGACAGTCACATGATCAGCGCAGACGTAGACAGAGAGGGACTCAGAGGAAACGGTGAGGGAGGAGGCCCCAGCGCAAACTATTGACGTCCGGGTCGTTAGCGTGACAGCAAAGGAGGATGGTGCAACTTCGGCCAAGGACAACCCGTTGCCGAGGGGTGATTGCACAAACGTAGACGTCCCATTGCGAGTTTGCGAACAGATAATTGAGGCGCCGTCAGTTAGACTTGCGGCGACCTGTTTCTCGCGGACATTGACAGCGTCAAAGCTTTCGTTCAGAATCGGGATATTTTCAGGCCACTTCGGACGTTTGACGAAGTCTCCGACTCCTGAGCAAGCGGCCACGTTGGATTGAAAAACTGTACTGGCATACCGATCAAACGGCACGATGCGCCAAAAGACGACCAAAAGGGCATCCTCAAGGGAGTAAAACCCTGTCGAAACGCTGAAGCGGTTCGAGGCAAATGCTAGCCGAAGTTCTTCGGACAGTCCTTCAGAACTTAGGTCCTCGAGCACAGTGAATTCCCCCAGTTTCGCCGCATGTCCGATGAGACTCTCGACGTGAAGCAGCAGCAGGGATCGCCGAATGTTGTTGGCGGAGACGTTCTTTGGCATGAATGGCGTCATCTGCGTCAGCTCAAGACTCCTTAGAGTCGCTGCCTCAGGGCTGCTGGCTGCAGAAGCGTCCACAGATGGGGCAGAGAACATGGTCGATGTACGCTGGTGCGCCAGCTGCAGAAGATGCTGTGCGCTTTCGTCGCGTCGACAGTGCGTGAGAGTCCTTTCAAACTTGTTATGAAAAGGGAGGGATCGCAGAATTGGAGCTTGCGGAAGGAAGCTGAGGGCTTTTCGATTATCTTTTGTCGCGAGGGAGCTGAACGCGATGCCAATGATGTCGTCAATGGCTGCTGCGTCGGAAAGAATCGTCAACGACGTCGAATCAGCACCTTCGTCCAGAGCGTTAGCAGCCGCAACATGCGCGATCATGCAGTCAAGCAAAACCTCA